>JANOBS010000307.1:0-15279 GCA_031411755.1 Luteolibacter sp.
CGCGGTCCGCTTTGCCCACTATCCGAATGATCCGCGCCTGCTGGAACTGACTGATGAACTCGGCTTTTACGTGATCGCGGAGGCGAACCTGGAATCCCACGGCATGGGCTACGGCCCGCAGACGCTGGCGAAAAATCCCGATTGGCTCGCCGCACATCTTGATCGCCAGAAGAACGTGGTGGAGCGGGACAAGAATCATCCCTCCATTGTCGCGTGGTCGATGGGCAATGAGGCGGGCGATGGACCCAATTTCGTCGAGTGCTCGAAGTGGATCCACCAGCGCGATCCATCCCGTCCCGTGCAGTATGAGCAGGCGGCGGAAGGTTCTCATGTCGATCTCGTCACGCCGATGTATGCCACGCTGGAACAGTGCGCGGCGTATTGCCGGAAGGAGGAGAAGAAGCCGCTTGCCCAGCAGCGTCCACTGATCCAGTGCGAGTACAGCCACGCCATGGGCAACAGCTCCGGAAATCTTGGCGAATACTGGGACCTTTTCCGCAAGGAGCCTCTGCTCCAGGGCGGCTTCATCTGGGACTGGAAGGATCAGTCGTTCCTGCACAAGAAGCACGCGGTGGATGCGGTCGAGGATCGTTCTTCCGTGAAGCATGTGGTTCGCCTCTTCGGCTCGCTCGCCAAGGACGAGGGGCTTTTCTCCGGTGGTGCGTTGGCCGAGGAAAAGGCCGGTGAACTGTTCCCGGAAAAGTTCACGATCAAGGTGTCGGCACGCGGCAACTTCGGTGGCCCGGGCGGTGCCAATCCGGATCGCAACAAGATCGACGGCGCGCCGATTTTTTCCAGCAGGGGATGGTCGCTCGGAGTGGCTGCGGATGGGATGTCGGTCGAGTTTTCCGGACTCAACGGCGACGCTCGCGAATCGGTTAACGCTCCGCTGCCCGAAGCCTGGCAGACGACGTTCCATGAACTTGCCGGCAGCTACGATGGCCAGCGTCTGGCGATCTCAGTGGACGGCAAGGAAGTCGCCACGCGAGAGGTCACGATCACGAAATCGTCTTCCGTTGGGCGCATTGGCATCGCGGTCGATCAAGGGAATCCCGCCCGTCGCTTCAATGGCTGCGTCCGCTCCGTCAGTGTGAACTCCAGCACCGGCGAACCGCTTCTCGACCTCGATTTCGCGAAGGACGCCGAAAAGCCCGCGACCCGGATGTTCCTCGCCTATGGCGGGGACTACAACGACCGGCCCACCGATTCATCTTTCTGCATGAATGGCCTGGTGACCTCCACGCTCGCGCCCTCGCCGCAGTTTGAAGAGGTGAAGAAGGTCTATCAGGATCTCCATACCACGCTGGTCGATGGCTCCACTCCGAACGTGAAACTGAAGTTCTTCAACGAGCGCTTTTTCCGATCCAGCGACGATGTGAAGGGGCTCTGGAAACTGGTCAAGGACGGCAAGGACATCGGGCAGGGCGAACTCAACCTCTCGCCCGTCGCGCCTCAGCAAATGCTGGAATTCATTGTCCAGACAACTGCTACGCCTGATCCCGGATCGGAGTACATCCTGCGCGTTCGTTACGACCTGAAGGAGGCCAACGCCTGGCATCCGGCGGGCATGCCGATTTCTTGGGACGAAATCGCATTGCCGTGGGGCAAGCGCACGCCGGTTTCGCCCGCACCCTCGAAGACTGCGGCATCGTTCACCGAAGATGCCTCTGCCGTGACGGTGAAGGCGGAGGACGTCACGGTCGTCATCGACAAGTCGAATGGAGCCGTGACTTCGATCAAGCGGAAAGACGCCGAGCTGCTGCGCACCCCGCTGATGCTCGATTTCTGGCGCGTACCGACGAACAACGACGAAGGCAATGGCAACGACCGCAAGCTGGAGATCTGGCGTGAGGCCGGACGAAAGGCGAAGGCCACCAGGCTGAGCACCGCGCAGGACGGAAACGACGTGCTCGTCACGGTGGAGCTCGCCATTCCCGCCGGTGAAAGCACCGCCACCCTCCACTATCGCATCACCGGCACCGGGCAGATCGCCGCCGAGGTGGATTTCCGGCCGGATGCGAAGATGCCCCAGCTTCCACGAGTCGGCATGAGCTGCGGTATTCCGTCGTCCGCCATGTCCTGGACCTGGCATGGAAAAGGTCCGCATGAGAACTACGAGGATCGTAGTCGCGGAGCCTGGACGACCACGCACACCGGATTCCTGGCACTACTTTTCCATCGCTACGCCGACCCGCAGGAGGCGGGGAACTGCACCGATGTCCGTTGGTCGACCTTCGACAGTCCGGGGGGCGGAGAAGGCCTCCGCATCGATGCCACCGGGGAGTCCCTGCTGGAAATTTCCGCCATGCCCTGTCTGCCGGAGGACCTCGAGTTTGCCAAGCATCCGGGGGACCTTCCAAAATCCGATGTGATCACGCTTCACCTCGATCACCGCCAGATGGGAGTCGGCGGCACCAACTCCTGGGGCGCGGAGGCCCTGCCTCGCTATCGTATTCCCGCGCAGCCCCAGCGCTGGTCATTCCTGCTCACCGCCACCCACACCATTCCTCCTCAGGCCGCGCCGATCCAGAGTCGTCCTCTGCCGCCCGGTTTCAAACCGCCCGGAAACGTCTCGCCTCCGAGCCCGATTTCCCCTCTCGCGCCGAAGTAATTTCAAGTCCACTCACGACATGTTGCAACTCAACGAACCCCTCGCCGATCTCGCCTCGGATGCCGCCGCCGGACTGCTCCGCGCCTTCGGAGCCGAAGCCACCGTCACCGCCGCCGCACCGGGCCGCGTGAACCTCATCGGCGAGCACATCGACTACTGCGATGGCTTTGTCATGCCTTTCGCGATCGATCGCTACATCGTGATCGCCGCCGCCCCGAACGGAACCCAGAAAGCCCGCATTGCCACCGCCCACGGACCGGGCATTGCCACCATCGCCGTCAATCAACCTGTCACCGAAGGCGAGCCCGAGTGGGCGAACTACCTTCGCGGTGTGGTCCGCGGATTCCAGGATCGCGGTCACCAGATTCACGGCTTCGATGCCTTCATCGTGTCCTCTGTTCCTGGAGGAGCTGGTTTGTCGTCGTCAGCGGCATTGGAATGCGCCACCGCCACCTTGTTGGAAGGCCTGCTCGACACCGTTATGGAGACCCGGGAAAAGGCCCTGCTTTGCCAGAAGGCGGAGCACGACTTCGCCCACGTGCCCTGCGGGATCATGGACCAGTTCGCCTCCGCCTTTGGAAAGGCCAACCGGCTGGTGCTGATCGACTGCCGCTCCGGCGAGCCCGAGTTGGTGCCCTTTGAGAATCCCGATCTCACCGTGATCATCGCCAACACGATGGTCCATCACCAGCTCTCCGACGGTGGCTACGCCGCGCGACGCAAGAACACCGAGGACGGACTCGCGATCATCGGGAAAAGTTCCTGGCGCGATGTCACCGAGGCCGACGTCACCGAAAATTGGGACAAGCTCGGCTCACCGGTCAACCGTCGTTCGCGCCACGTCGTCGGGGAAATCGCCCGCACCTTGAAGGCCTCCAAAGCGCTCGCCCACAGCCACTACGACGAACTCGCCCCGCTCATGGCCGCCAGCCATGATTCGCTGCGCGATGACTTCGAGGTCTCGTGCAAGGAGCTCGATCTGATGGTCGAGATCGCCCGCTCGATCGGCCGCAGCGGAGGCGTGATCGGAGCTCGCATGACCGGTGGAGGATTCGGCGGCTCGACAGTGACCCTCTGCGAATCCAACAAGGCCGAAGCCATCGCCGCGACGCTTGCCGAGAAATACGAAGCTGCCACCGGCATCAAGCCGCAGATCTTCGCCTCGCGGCCTTCGCAAGGCGCGCATCTGGTGAAGTAACGGTCACTTCTTCCCCAGCTTGCACACCCGCTTGAAGTGCTTTGGCTCGACCGGGGTGATCGAGAGTCGCGTGCCTTTCTGGAGCACCAGCATGCCCTCCAACGCGACATCGGCTTTCAGATCCGCCAGCGGGATGTAGCTGGAAAATTTCTCCACGAACTCGAAGTCCACCAGCCACCAACGCGGCTTGTCCTCGCTGGCCTTCGGGTCGAAGTACTCGCTCTTTTCCTGAAACTGAGTGGGATCCGGATAGGGTTCGCCAACCACCCTCGCGACTCCCGCCACACCGGGCGGCACGGCGTTCGAGTGGTAGAACAGCGCCAGATCTCCAGGCTGCATGTCCTTCCACATGAAGTTCCGCGCCTGGTAGTTCCGCACGCCGCTCCACGGCTCCTGTTTCACTTTCGCGAGGTCATCGATGGAGAAGACATCGGGCTCGGACTTGATCAACCAGTGGCGCATGGCAGAAACAAATAAATTGGGTAGCCTCTGCAAAGTGAGAACTCCACGACTTTTGCATAATCGGTGAGGGCTTGACGGTCATTCCAAGTCGTTTAGACCAATGAAGTGCAATCCAATACTTCCCTCAGAATTTTAGCTTTGATCGCTTTTGTTGTGGGAGGATTCGTCACGGTTGGGAAAGCGCAGACGCATATGAGTGCGCGTTTTGTGGCAAACATCCCGGACGAGGCGGATCGCGGAGGTGCTCTTCATCAGGCGGTGCTCGCTTTGGTGGAGAGGGACTGGTCAAGGTTGCTTGCGGCGGCACTGGTAGATGGAAAACTCACACCGTTGGAGAAATTTCAAATCACTCTTTTCCAGATCAATGCACCTCTCGAACTCAGGCAATCCATGGGTCGCCGTTGGGTTTTGTTGCTTATTTCAATTCACCGGGCTGGCAAGTCAGCGACCATTGGAGAAATTTCCGCGCAGTTGGCTCTGATCGATCCTCAAGCGGCTGCCACTTGGTTAAACGCGATTCTAGTTGGGGACGACCCTGGGGATACAAGCCCTCCCAGGCCAAGACCTGGGGCGTGAATGCTGTGCCTACGATTGGAACTTGAAACTTCTCCGCCTTGGCATCGAATGCGGCTATGACTCCGCGTGTCAAAACCGTCGCATCGATTACCGTCGGGCAGTTCTTCGAACGCCATGCCGAGGTGCTCGGGCTTTCGCTGCATGGCGAGGGCCACGGCTTCGACCGCCTGATCAGTGAGCCGGCCATCAACCGCCCCGGGCTCGCGCTGGCCGGCTTCTTCTCCTACTTCGCGCGGAAGCGGATCCAGGTTTTCGGAAACTCGGAGCTGGCCTACCTGAAAAAGGTCCCGGACTCGATGCGGGCCGACCGTTTCCGGCGGATCTGTGATCGCGACATCCCGTGCATCGTGGTCGCCCGCGGTGCGACGCTCGGTGAGGACTTGATGGCCGTCGCCAGAGAGCACCGCATTCCGGTTTTCGGTACCTCGCAGGTGACGATGAAGTTCCTGAACGCCGCCACGATCCGGCTGGAACACGACTTTGGCCCCACGGTCACCGTCCACGGCTGCATGGTCGACATGCGCGGCATCGGAGTTCTGATCGTCGGGAAAAGCGGCTCCGGAAAAAGCGAAACCGCCGTCGGTCTCCTGGAGCGCGGAGGCTCGCTCGTCGCCGATGACATGGTGCGGATCAAACTGGTCGGCGGCGAACTCATCGCGACGGCCCCCGATCTTTCGCGCGGCTACATGGAAATCCGCGGCATCGGCATCATCAACGCGGCGAACCTCTATGGTCTGGCCTCGATCCGCCCTGACAAGCGACTCGACCTGGTGGTGACCCTGAAACCCCACGCTGACCTCAACGAGGTCGACCGCCTGGGGCTCCAGCCGAAAACTTACGAGTTGCTTGGCCAGCACATCCCGCACGTCGAGATCCCGGTTGCGCCCGGTCGCGATACCGCCCGCATGGTGGCCATCGCGGCGCTCGACCAGCAGCTCCGCCGTCTCGGCTACAACATGGCTGACGAGTTCAACCAGAAGCTGCTCAACCACATGTCGGGCGGTGGGGGAGTCGGTTAAATGGGGGAAATGTGGAAAAGTTGAGAGCGGAAAGTGGAAATGAGAACTCGGCTTCCAGAATTGTCATTTGACCTGAGACTAGGCGGCCATCATGGGCTGGAGTTCCGAGGAGCAGAAAAGAGCGCTGAAACGCGAGGACGAAGGAACGGTGCAGAGCGCGCACGGAATGTCTTCCTCTCCGTTTAGAATTTCAAATTTCGTGATTCGTGCTTTCTCCACTTGGAACTTGGAACTTGGAACTTGGAACTTTTTCCCTTGGAGTCCCGGCAAGTCGCTCCCTAGAGTCCCGCAGTCAACCGTTTCAAAGACCCTCCTTCCATGCCCCGGAAAGATTTCACCATCCTCAACAAGCTCGGCATCCATGCCCGGCCAGCCGCCCAGTTCGTCAAGACGGCGAACCGGTTCCAATCGGAAATCCGCGTTGAGAAGGACGGTGAGGAAGTTGACGGGAAAAGCATCATGGGCCTCATGATGTTGGCCGCTGGCCACGGATCGGTGATCGCCGTCTCCGCCGACGGCACGGATGCCGACGCCGCGCTGGATGCCATCGCGGACCTGATCACGCGCAAGTTCGAGGAGGACTGAGAGCCTTCCGTTTCGAATTTCAGGTTTAGGATTTCGAATTTCAAGCTTGGGACTCCCCCTCGCCCGCTTCAATCTGACCGGGCAGCATGGCAGAAATCGAAGTATCAGCGGAAGTCATCTATCAGGGGATCCCCGCATCGCCGGGCATTTCCATCGGCCCGCTGCACGTCATGGCCCGCGGGTTTTCCGCGCCTGAGGTCTATGAGATCGGGGAGTCTGAGATCAGCCGTGAGCAGGAACGGTTCAGGGCCGCTTTGGAAGTGACGAAAAAGCAGCTCATCGAGCTGCAGCAACGCCTGGAGGCCCTCGCCGGCGGAAAAGAGAGCGATATTTTCGAGGCCCATCGGATGCTTCTTGAGGACCGAGCGGTGGTCGACAAGGTGACGGACGCCATCACCGAACGCGGCCAGAACGCCGAGTATGCCTTCTACGCGGTGATGCAGAATTTCCTGGAGGCCATGCGCCGGATTCCGGACCCGTATTTCCGCGAACGCACGGCCGACATCGAGGACGTCTGCCAGCGGGTGCTGAGGAATTTCAAGGGCGACGGCGAGGTCCGCCACCAGTTGCCCGAGGAGCAGCACATCCTCGTCGCCTACGACTTTTCCCCGTCCGACACGGCGGCGATGAACCGTCGCCACATCCTCGGCTTCGCCGCCGAGCTGGGCAGCGTCAACTCCCACACCGCCATCCTCGCCCGCGCCCTCGGCATCCCAGCCGTGCTCGGACTCGATGGCACGGTCATCGACATCCAGACGCTGACTCCAGGTATTCTTGATGGTTACGCTGGAAAGCTGATCCTCCATCCGGCCGAGGAAACGCTGACCTACTACCGCACCCTCAGTGCCGAGAAGGCCAAGGTCCGCACCGCCCTCGAAGCGATGCGCGATGCGGCGACGAATACCACCGACGGTCGCGCGATCACGCTTTCCGCCAACGTCGAGCTGATCGAGGAACTCCCGCTCGTCAAACGCAGCGGCGCGAAAGGCATCGGCCTCTACCGCACCGAATTCCTCCTGCTCAACGGCGAGGAAATGCCCGACGAGACCCAGCAGACCGCCGCCTACACCCGGATGGCGAAGGAAATGGCTCCCCATACGGTCATTGTCCGCACCCTCGACTCCGGCGGTGATAAATTGCCGGTAGAGCCCCTGACCGACCCCGAGCCGAACCCCTTCCTCGGCTGGCGCGGCATCCGCGTCTCACTTTCACGTCCGGCGATGTTCAAGGACCAGCTCCGCGCCGTCCTGAGGGCCAGCGCCCATGGCAAGATCGCCGTGATGTTCCCGATGGTCTCCGGCCTTTCCGAGTTGAAGCGCGCCCGCGCCGCCCTGCGCGAGTGCATGGACGAGCTTTCTCAGGCCAATGTTCCCTTCAATCCCGACATGCCCGTCGGCGTGATGATCGAGGTTCCCAGCGCCGCCGTTTGCGCGGATCTGCTGGCTCCGGAAGTCGACTTCTTCTCGATCGGAACGAACGACCTCATCCAGTACACCGTCGCGGTCGACCGGGTGAATCCGCACGTCGCCGACCTGTATCGTCCGACGCACCCCGCGGTCATCCGACTCATCAAGCGCACCATCGACGCCGCCAACGCCAACGGCATCTGGACCGGCGTCTGCGGTGAAATGGCCGGCGATATCCGCCTCACGCCGCTGCTCATCGGGCTCGGCGTGGAAGAGCTTTCCGTGGGTCCCCATCAGGTCCCAAGAGTCGGCCAAGCTGTCCGCTCCCTCAGCCACGCCGAGTGCGCGGCGATGGCCGATGAATCGCTGAAGAAGGGGCACAGCTACGAGATTCTCGGCCTCTCGCTGGCCCTGGCGCGGAAGTACTACGGGAACCTTCTGGACTGAGTGTGGCTTCAGCGAATTAGGCCTGCTCCAGCTCCGTTGGTTATTTGAAACCTTTCGATCTAACCGTTTCGCTTTCTGAACCATGCTGAAAAGAATCCTAAGCGGCTTTTTGAATTTCCTCTGCTTGGTGCTTTTGGTTGGTGGAATTCGGGATGTCTGGCGCTTTTCCAAGAGGGACAAGCTCAAGACAGTTGATCTTGAGGATTTGTCGAAAGTGGAGGACGGCTCCTGGGTCAGAGTGACGAAGTGCATGCTTTCCTTGGATCGGATCGCGACCCAGCGAATCTCGGTTGTAGGATCGAAGGTTGGAAAGCCGGTCATGGCGTTGGTGCCCTTGGTGAGATCGAAGGATTCACTGGGTGACGCGATTTATGCGATCTACAAGACGGATGATCCTGAAATCCTTAAATTGATTCCTCCGTCTGATGGAAAAGATGAATGGACTTACCACCGGAAAGCCATGTCGGACGGCCTCGAGCGAATCGCCCAAGGAAGCTCAGGCCTGGATCAAGTTGAGGGCTATTTGAAGATCACTCCAACGAGTGGATCCAAGACAAATCGTGAACTGAAAAAGACGTTTCCGGAGCTGGGCGAAAGCGTATTGATCATCGAAATGGAGAAACACCATTCAATGGCCATGGGCTTGGTGTTCCTGAGCATGTTCTTCATCATCGTCGCAATCCGGACGATCATCTGGAGGAGAACTGAGGGACGTAATAGCGCTTTGGCGGAAGGGCATCCGAAGCCCCCACCATTGCCCTCGCGGAGCGTTCCACCGCCGCTGCCTAAGATTTGAAGAGATTTGTGAGTCTGGAATTCTCCACAAAATCCGTCTTCCCAACTTCTTCCTTCCCGCTCACTGCGGTTTCCGTGAAGACTGCGGCGTGAAGATTTTCGAGCTCGCCCGCGAACATGCCCTGATCGATTCCGCTGCCTCCACGCTGGGTTGGGATCAGGAAACCTTCATGCCTTCCGCTGGCAATGATCATCGTGCGGCCCAGCTCTCCTGGCTGTCGGCGAAGGCCCACACGCTGGCGACTTCCGACGATTGGAAGCGCGCGCTGGAAGAGGCCGAGGCCGCGAACGATGGCAGTGATATCACCCTTTCCGGAAACCTCCGCGAGATGCGCCGCCAGTTTGATCGAGCGACGAAGCTCTCCGTCGAACTCGTCGCCCGTGAGTCGGAAGCCACTTCACTCGGCAAGCACGCTTGGGCCGCCGCGCGGAAGGCATCCGACTTCGCCGCTTTTGCCCCGCATCTGGAGACCCTGCTGGCGATCGCCCGGGAAAAGGCCGACCGCTGGGGCTACGAGTCGGAGCCCTACGACGTGCTGCTCGACACCTACGAGAGAGGTAGTAGTTCGGCGCGCATCTCGAAACTTTTCTCCGATCTCAAGCCGGTGCTCGTCGGCATCGCCGAGCAGGCGGTCGCGAGGACAAAGTCGCACCCGGTCACGCTGCCCGTCGGTCCGTATCCGATCGAGCAGCAGATCAAGCTCAACGCCGCCATCGCCGCTTCGCTCGGCTTTGATTTCGACGCCGGACGAATCGACACCACCACGCATCCGTTCTGCACCACGCTGGGCCCGCGCGACGTGCGACTGACGACGCGTTATGATGAGGAAGATTTCACCTCCTCGCTGTTCGGCGTGATGCACGAGGCAGGACACGGGCTTTATGAACAGGGACTTCCGGGAAGCGACTTCGGCCTGCCATCGGGCAGCGCGGTGTCGCTGGGTATCCACGAATCGCAATCACGTCTCTGGGAAAACCACGTCGGACGCTCGGCGGCCTTCTGGGGGAAATGGTTCCCGGTGGCCTGCGATCATTTTCCGCAGCTCCGCCAGCTCTCGTTGGAAGACTTCCTGCGATTCCTGCATCGCGCCGAGAAATCCTTCATCCGTGTGGAGGCCGACGAGGCGACCTACGACCTCCACATCCTGCTTCGCTTCGACCTAGAGCGGCGGATGGTTTCCGGCGATCTGAAGGTGAAGGACGTGCCGGGCGCCTGGAGCGATCACTTCAAGGAACTCTTCGGCATGATGCCTCCGGATGATCGCCATGGCTGTCTTCAGGACATCCACTGGTCGATGGGCGGGCTCGGGTATTTCTCCACCTACACGCTGGGAAATCTCAATGCCGCCCAACTGTTCTCCACCGCCTCGGCGGATCCGGTCATCTCGGCAGGACTCGCAAAGGCCGATTACGCGCCGCTGCTTTCGTGGTTGAGGGAAAGCATCCATCGCCACGGCGCGACCTATGATCCGGCGGTGCTGATCGAAAAGGCGACTGGAGCGCCGCCGTCCACCGAAGCGCATCTGTCGCACCTCTTCGGCCGTTACTGCGCGTGAGCAACGAAAGAATTGAACCACGAATTTCACGAATGAACACGAATCAAAGCCCCTCTTCCATTCGTGTGAATTCGTGTCCATTCGTGGTTAGCCTCTGAAATTTTCCATGAGTTCATTGTTCATCGTCATCGAAGGCATCGACGGCACCGGCAAGTCCACGCAGGTCCGCCTGCTGGCTGAGTGGTTCCGCACCCAAGGTCGGGAAGTCGTCACCAGCCGTGAGCCCACCGACGGCCACTGGGGGAAACTGGCGCGCAATTCCGGCAATATCCGCCTTTCCGCCGAGGAGGAGCTCGAGCTGTTTCTCAAGGACCGCGCCGAGCATGTGGAGCAGCTCATCCAGCCTGCACTCGATGCCGGTAAAGTGGTCATCCTCGACCGCTACTATTTCTCAACGATGGCTTATCAGGGCTGTCGTGGATTCGATCCGGTGGACATCCGCAGACGCAACGAAGCCTTCGCGCCGATGCCGGATTTCCTGTTCATCCTCGATCTGGATGTGGACGCCGCGCTGGCCCGGATCGGGGCTCGCGGGGACATCGCGAATGAGTTCGAAAAGCGTGAAAATCTGGTCCGCTGTCGCGAAATCTTTATGACGCTGAGGGGAGAGCCCTTCGTGCATGTCGTCGATACGAACCGGAGTCCGGACGAGGTCCAGGCGGATCTGCGGAGCTTAATGGTGCGATAGACGCGTTCTTCAGCGCTTCTTCCGGAGGAACGGCGGGATGTCGAGGTCGTCGCCGTCGACGAGATTGGGTGACTCGCCTTCGAAGCGGCCACGCGGGCCGGCGTCGAATGAAAGCTCGGCCTGACCGGCAGGAGTTTTTCCGCGCAGTTTCAGTGGCACGGGTTCGAGTTGGGGAACGGGCTCCGGCTCCTGGGTGGACACGAATTCCTGCTCATCGGCCAGCCATTCGGGTTCCTCTTCGACCAGTTCGTCGAGTTCTTCGGCGAAGCCAAAAGGCGCGTCGTCTTCGATCGCGGGTTCGTCAGGCTCGGGTTCGATCGCTTCCTCGATCACGGCAGCGACTTCTTCTTCCTCGACCAGTTCGTCGATCTCCGGCTCTGGTTCAGCCTCGATTTCGGGCTCCAGTTCGGGAGTCGTTTCGATCACCGTGACGGCCTCCACGACTGCTTCGGGCTCAGGCTCAGGTGCAGGTGCAGGCTCAGGTTCCGGAGCGGGCTTGGCCTGTGGCGCAGGGACCGACTCGGCGAAGGGACGATCATCGAAGAGGGAAATCGTCGCCGCTGCGGAAGCGACCTTGGCGGGCAGCACGACCTTGCTGGGTTTCTCCGGTTCCGGCGCGGGCTTGGGAAGTGGCGGCGGCTCGACAGGCGTGCGCTTCGCGGCAGGGGAGGCGAAGCCATCGCTGGGATCGAGCACCGGATCCTCGGAGGCCGAGCGGCTGAGTGAATCGCGCGAGGCGACGGCGAGCGAGTCTTCCGGCAGGGCGCTGATCAGGGTGATGCTGAGGTTGTCGCCCATCGAGGCATCGATCGCCGCACCGAAAAGCACGTGCGCCTTTTCCGGCACGAACTTCTGGAGGCTCTTCATCAGCAGCTCGATTTCATAAAGCGTGAGATCCTCTCCGCCGCTGAGGTGGACGAGTACGGTGCGGGCTTCCTTGAGCAGCGCGCCTTGATCGAGCAGCGGGCTGGAAAGGGCGTTGCGTAGCGCGCGGGCCGCGCGGTCCTTGCCACTGGCGAGGCCGGAACCGAAGAGGCAGCGCGAGCGGTTGGTGCGCAGGGCGCTCATCAGGTCATCGAGCCCGACGTTGATCAAACCGGGGCGAACGACCAGGCGAATGACGGCCTTGATCGATTCGCAGATCATCTTGTCTGCGGCGGAGAAGGCTTCGTGGATGCCCTGCTTGGCGAGGACGAGTTCGCCCATGCGGTTGTTGTCGAAGGTCACCAAAGCATTCGAAAGCACGGCGAGTTCGTTGAGCGCGGTTTCCGCCTGATCGCGGCGGCGCAGGCCCTCGAAGGCGAAGGGCATGGTGGCGAAGACGACAACGAAGGCACCTTCCTCACGAGCGATGCGGGTGAGGATCGGCGCGGCTCCGGAGCCAGTGCCACCGCCAAGGCCGGCGCAGATGAAGACGATGCGGCGACCTTTGACCGCGGCGCGGACTTCGGCTTCGGATTCCAGCATCGCCTGCTGGCCGAGTTCCGGATCGCCGCCGGCACCGAGGCCTTTGGTAAGGTTGCGACCGAGCTGGATCTTTTCTCCAGCGACGCAGCCTGAGAGCGTGCGGATGTCGGTGTTGAGGGCGAGGAGCTCGGCACCGTCGAGCCCATCGAGGGCGACGCGTTCGAGCATGTTCGCACCGGCACCTCCGAGTCCGATGATTTTCACGGACGAGGTGGGGATCGTGTTTTGTTGTTCGCGGCTATAGGAAATCATGATCGGGGAAGTGAGGGTGGAAGGGAGCGATGGAATCAGCGGCCGAACGGCCAGATGGCGCGTCCGATGCGCCCGAGGCAGCCTGGGGATTTCACCCGTTCGGCGTCGAGGATCTGGGCGTAGCGGATCAGGCCTAGCGCGGTGGTGTACTGCGGGTCCTTGAAATTCGACTGCACGCCGCTGAGTTCCGGTGGCTCCGGGCGGTAGATGTCGCGTCCGAAGACATCGAAGGCCAGTTCGCCGAAGCCGCGCATCAGGCTCGTGCCGCCGGAGAGGAAAATGCCGGTGCCGATGCGTTCGACCGAGCCTTCCGGCAGGCGGCGTTTCACCAGCGTGAGGGTTTCCTCCAGGCGCTGGCGGATGACCTCGTTGAGGACCTGGCGGCGGACCTCTGCCTCGGCGAATCCTTTCTCATCGATGACCTTCACGGAGCCCACCGAGCGGGCTGGATCGGCGGAGGCGTCGCCTTCCTTGACCTTGAGGTTCTCGGCCTTGGTGAAGGGCAGGCCGGTGACGAGATGGATGTCGTTCGTCACATGATCGCCACCCACGGGAATGCAGCCGGAGGCGGCGATGGCGCCGTTCAGATAGAGCGCGTAGTCGGTGGTGCCGCCGCCGATGTCGATCACGAGGGCACCGCGTTCACGGTCGTCACGGGAAAGTGCGACCTGGGCCACGGCGATCGGAGCGAAGACGACGTCATCGACGTCGAGCGGCATTTCACGAACGCACTTGATGCTGTTCTGGATGCGTGTGCCGATGCCGTGGACGATGTGGAAATCAGCTTCCACGGTGCGGCCAAAAAGACCGACCGGGCTGGTGGCCTGCTCCAGTCCATCGAGCCGGAACTGGCGGATGATGCTGTGAAGATACACGTGGTCCGGTGGGATATGAACCTCACGCGCGATGGTCTTCGCTTCCTCGACATGCTCGGGCGCGACCTGCTGCTCGCCTTCAGGAAGACGGAAGGTACCGATGTTGTTTTCTCCGACGATGTGGGAGCCGGTGACCGAGAGGAAGACGCTGCCGATCTCGACATCGCTGGCATCCTCGGCCTTCGCGAGCGCGTCCTTCACGCAGGCCCGTGCCTGGGGGAAATCGTAGATCTCGCCCTTGCGAACGCCGGCGGATTTCGTGAGCCCGACGCCGAGGATTTTGACCGCGCCGTCGGACTTCACCTCGCCGACGATCATGCAGGTCTTGCTGGTTCCGATTTCGAGTCCGACGTGAATTTTCGTGCGTGCCATGGCTAACAGGTGGGGAGGGTGATCAGCCCCGGTTGAGAAGTGCTTTCAAATCCTTGGAACGGCGTTCCTCTCGGATTTCCTGATGGGTGGGTTCCTGAACGGGGATCGCGCGCGGCGGTGCGGCCTCGTCGCGGGTGGTGATGGGAATGTTCCGCTCGGGGATGAGATTGATGGTGGCGATGCCGTAGCCCTGACGGCTGGCGTGATCAAGCGCGGTCGCAAGATCCTGCACCTGCCGTTGCTGGTCGCTGAAGCCGATGATCGCCACGGTGCCGCTGCGAGTGGTGAGTTGCAGGGACCAGAGATTGGTTTGTTCAATGCGGTCGATCCATCGCGGCGCTTCCGGATCGGACTCGATGGCGACGCTGAGAAGACGGAAAGCGCGCTGGACTTCCGGGTGGGTTGCCATCCCTCCGGCGGCAAGTGTCTTTCCTTCCGTTGTCACTGGGACGAGAATCACCGGCAGATCTCGCGACGTCTCCCACTGCAAGGTGGGACAGGGATAGACGAAGCCGTTGGGATCGACGAGCAGACCGCCGGGGCGTCGTACGGTCGAGGTGTCGGTGCCGCTCGCGGCGATCCAGGCGCGCGGGGTCCGCGCTTTCACCTGGACGGCGAGAGTCGAGGGCAGACGTCGCTCGACCGAGACCTCAACGAGGTCCGGACGCGCGGCGAGTCGTTCGCGGATGGTGTCGGTGTTCAGTTCGAAAAGGTTCGCGCGCAGATCGATCGATGCGGTTTTCACCACGTCGGTCTCATCGATCGCCTCGTTGGCATTGAGCTGCACCAGGCGGAGCTGGAACTCCGGATTGTGGAGGAAGGCACGCTGGATGCCGAGCCACACACCCCAGCCGGCGGCTCCGACCATCGCGAGGATGAGCGTGTATTTCGCGCTGCGACCGCAGAGCTTGAGGAAGCCGAACCAGGCGATGCGCGGCGACATGACACGCACTTCGAGGCGCTTCATGCG
>JANOBS010000308.1:0-2406 GCA_031411755.1 Luteolibacter sp.
CATTCACATCGCCAGCAATGATGCCGATGAAAACCCCTTCGACATCACGCTCACCGGCACCGGAGCCACACCTGGAGCCCTTGCCGTCACCTCAACTACTGGCCTGGCATCGTCAGGCTCGGAAGGCGGACCCTTTTCTCCCTCCTTCGTGAGCTACACCCTCACGAATTCCGGTGGCAGCCCGATCAACTGGACGGCATCGAAAACCCAAAGCTGGGTTTCCCTGAACTCCACCAGCGGCACCCTCGCGGCGGGAGCCAACACCACCGTCACCGTCTCCATCAACAGCGGGGCAAACTCCCTTGCTGCGGGAGGCTACAGTGACGTCGTTTCCTTCGTGAACTCCACGAACGGCAGTGGCAACACCTCGCGCGATGTCGCACTCTCGATCACCGGATTCTCATCGCTGGCGAGCCAGAATTTTGACGCGTCCTCCAGCCCGCCTGTGGACTGGTCCACCAGCGGCGGTGCCGCCTGGACGGTCCTCACCAGTCCCCTGACCAGCCATACCCCGAACAATTCCTATTCGGCTCCTGTTCCAAACTCGAAGGTGACCTCCTATCTGGTCAGTTCCGCGATCGGTATCCCAGCGGACGCGACGACCACGCAAATCCGTTTCTGGCATCGTTACAATTTGGAAAGCATGAAGGACGGTGGCCGCCTGGATCTTTCGGTCGACGGCGGCGCGACGTGGTTCGGCATCGATGATCCAGGCTCAGGCGCTGCCTTCCTCTCGGGCGGATATAGCGGGACGATCAGCACCAACGGAAAGCCAAGCACACAAAGCGACTTCAATAACAAGCAGGCATGGACCGGCCTCAGTGCCAATTCCGGAGCAACCTTCGGCGAAACGGTCGTCAGCCTCACCGACGCCGCGAAGTACTCGGGCAAATCTCTGCGGATCCGATGGGTCATCGCAACCAATGACTCGACAGCCAGCTCATTCTGGTACGTCGATTCCGTCTCCTTTCAATCGAACTCCTCATCGTCCAGCCTCGGCACGCTGGCAGTGACTCCGGCGGTGGATCTGAACTCCTCCGGATCGGTTGGAGGACCGTTCCTGCCCTCCAGCCAGAACTATACCCTCCAGAACACCGGCGGCACCTCGATCAACTGGACTGCCGCCAAAACCGCAGGCTGGGTCACACTGAGCGCCACCAGCGGCAGCCTGGCCGCCGGAGCCAGCGCCACCGTGACGGTCTCCATCAACAGCGCCGCGAACTCCCTCCTTGCGGGTGGCTACAACGACATCGTCTCATTCACCAACAGCAGCAACGGCGGAGGCAACACCACGCGCAACGTCGCGTTGAGCGTGGTCGGACCAGGCACCCTCAGCGTGACCCCCACTGGGGATCTGACCTCTTCCGGATCGTTCGGAGGACCATTCTCCCCCGCCTCAAAGCAATACACGCTCCAGAATACCGGCAGCACGCCCTTGAGCTGGACGGCTTCGAAATCCACGAACTGGATCACGCTCAGCTCCACCAGCGGCACCCTGGATGCCGGTGCCAGCACCACGGTCACCGCCTCCATCAACACCACCGCCAACTCACTGAATGCGGGCGGCTACAGCGATACCGTGACTTTCACCAACATCACCGACGGCAGCGGCACCGGGACACGAAACGTCTCCCTGACCGTGAATCCCGCGGCCGCCACCGTCACCCTCGGAAGCCTTTCGCAGACCTACAACGGCAGTGCCAAATCCGCCACTGCCACCACCTCGCCGGCGGGTCTAACAGTCAGCTTCACCTACAACGGTTCTGCCACCCAGCCCACCAATGCCGGATCCTACGCGGTGGTGGGCACGATCAATGACATCAACTACACCGGCAGCAGCAGTGGCACTCTCGTCATCGCGAAAGCATTCGCCTCGGTCACCCTCGGCAGTCTCTCACAGACCTACAGCGGCAGCGCCAAATCGGCCACGGCCATCACCTCGCCTGCTGGGCTGAGCGTTGGCTTCACTTACAACGGTTCCGCCACCCAGCCCACCAGTGCCGGATCCTACGCTGTCGTAGGTACGATCAATGAAATCAACTACTCCGGTAGCAGCAGCGGCACCTTGGTCATCGCAAAAGCCACGGCCACCGTCACCCTAGGCAGCCTTTCACAGGCTTACAACGGCAGCGCCAAAGCGGCCACAGCCACCACCTCACCTTCTGGGCTTACTGTAGGCTTCACCTACAATGGTTCCACCACGCAGCCCACCAATGCCGGATCCTACACGGTCGTCGGCACGATCAATGACATCAACTACAGTGGCAACAGTAGCGGCACCCTCGTCATCGCGAAAGCTACGGCCACCGTCACCCTAGGCAGCCTTTCGCAGACCTACAACGGCAGCGCGAAATCAGCCACGGCCATCACCTCTCCTGCTGGGCTGATTGTTGACTTCACCTACAA
>JANOBS010000309.1:0-12585 GCA_031411755.1 Luteolibacter sp.
GTTGCGAAATGTGGATGAGGCCGTCGATGTCACCTTCGAGGCTGATGAACGCTCCGAAGGAAGCGATCTTGGCCACGGTGCCTTTGACGAGGTCGCCAACCTTGAAGCGGCTGTCGATGAGGCTCCATGGGTCGCCTTCGAGCTGCTTGACGCCGAGCGAGACACGCTGGTTGGCCTTGTCGATGGAAAGCACGATCGCTTCCAGTTCGTCGCCCTTCTTGAGGACTTCGGACGGGTGGTTGATCTTGCGGGTCCAGGACATGTCCGAGACGTGGATCATGCCGTCGATGCCTTCTTCCAGTTCCACGAACGCACCGTAAGCGGTGAGGTTGCGGACCGGGCCCTTGATGGTGGCTCCGACCGGGTAACGGAGTTCGATCTCGTCCCATGGGTTGGTGTCGAGCTGGCGGACGCCGAGGGAGATCTTCTGCTCCTCGATGCTGATGCCGAGAACGACGGCCTGGATTTCCTGGCCGATCTCGAGAACGTCGGAAGGACGGGTGATGCGCTTGACCCAGCTGAGCTCGGAAACGTGGACGAGTCCTTCGACACCGCGCTCGATTTCGACGAATGCACCGTAGGGAAGGAGCTTGGTCACGCGGCCCTTGACGTGCTGGCCGATCGGGAACTTGCGCTCGATGTCCTCCCATGGATTGTCGGACATCTGCTTGAGGCCGAGGGAAACGCGCTCCTTGTCGCGGTCGACGTCGAGGATGATGACCTCAACGGACTGGGCGATGTGGAGGAGTTCGGAAGGATGGTTGATGCGGCCCCACGACATGTCGGTGATGTGGAGGAGTCCATCCATGCCCTGGAGGTCGACGAAGGCACCGAAGTCGGTGATGTTCTTGACGGCTCCGATGACCTTGTCCCCGACCTTGACGGTCTGGAGGAAGCGCTGGCGGAGTTCGGCACGCTCGGCCTCGATGACCTCGCGGCGGGAAAGAACGATGTTCTTCCGCTCGTCGTTGACCTTGACGATCTTGAATTCGTAGACGTTGCCGACGTATTCGTTGAGATCCTTCGGCGGAATGATGTCGACCTGGGAGCCGGGGAGGAAGGCTTCGACGCCGACGTTGACGGTGAGACCGCCCTTGACGACGGACTTGACCTTGCCGCGGACGAGACCGCCTTCCATGAAGACCTTGACGATTTTTTCCCAGTTCTGCTTGTGGGCAGCCTTCTCCTTGGAGAGGACGACCATGCCTTCGTCGTTTTCAAGCTTCTCGAGGAGAACTTCGATTTCGTCGCCGGGTTCGATTTCCTCATCCTCGAACTCGTTCGAGGGGATGGCGCCTTCGGACTTGTAGCCGATGTCGACGAGGACGACCTGTGGGCGGATTTCAAGGATGGTGCCCTTGACGATGGTTCCTTCGCGGAACTCACGGAACTTGGAGTCGATCAGATCGCTCAGTTCCTGATTGGTTGGAGCTGCGAGTGCACTGCTCATTTGGATGCGGGGTTGGTGGTTTGGTTAGTTGGTTTCGTTTTCCTTCCGACATTGCCCCGAGAAGGATTCTGACAGACACCGGGGCGCCAACCGTCTGCCAGAGAAAGAAAAACGGACGGCGACCCTAGGGATCGAAGCGCCCTTGGCAAGGCGAAAGTCAGGACGAAAAAAGTCGGATTTCTGCGTGGTTCCGGGCGCGTTTCCCGCTCGCCTCCCCACGGTGCTTCCATTCATTCTCCGGCCATGCGTGCCTCCGTTTTATCGACCGCCGCCCTTCTCGCCCTGGGATCAAGCGCCGCCCAAGCCAGCGAAGCCGCCTTTTCGCCCGACGGAAAGACCCTCTGGGCCTTGTCGCGAGAGTCGGACGCGCTGCTCTCCTACAAGCTGGGCTCCCCTGCTCCGGAGCGGGTCGCCCTCCCGAAGGCGCTCGCCGGCGAATCGCCCGTCACGGAACTGCTCGCCGACGCGAAAGGCCTGCTCTTCGCAGGGGCGGGCAAGCTCTGGCAATGGAATCCGGCCGAGCCGAAATCCGCACCCAAGCCTCTGGCCGACCTTCCGCCGCAGTTCGATCTCACCGGACTTTCCCGCGCCGAGGGCGAAGGCCTGGCAGGCACGCTTTTCATCAGCGGCTACCATTCGTTCGACTCCGAGCATCCGGCTCCCAAGGATTTCAACGATTCCAACACCCTCTATGGGCTGAAGCCGGGCCAGAAGACCTTCAAATCCGTCTTCGTCCGCCGCCTGGAGCACGTCACCGGCTGCCCGGCCTTTTCCGGAGAACGCATGGCCTTCGCCGGAGACAGCGACGTCTGGGAAGGCGGAATCGAAACCGAGGACGACGTCGAGGACCGTCTCGGCTCGCTCTGGGGCTTCCGCACCACCCCGCTCGCCATGGCGAATACCGACGCCGGAAACGGCGGCAGCATGGGCACCCGCACCCTCGTCATCGCCGGCGGGACCATCTGGGCGGAGCTCCGCGGACGCCACATGGGCTCGCTCGTTTCCGTTCCGCTTCTGAAAAAGCCCGCCGATCAGGAACCTCCGGATCTCGTGGATTCCTGGAAAATCCAGCGCGACCAGCTCGCCCAGGCCAAGGCCGTCAAACTCCCCGGCGCCGAGGGCGAACCGCCCACCGACATCAGTGAATCGATCGACTCGCTCTGCGCCTGGAACGGGCCCGAAGGCTCTTGGAAGATCGCCTTCCGCTCCGATTACAAGACCTTCTGGCTTCTCGAAAAGGGTGCCAAGGAGCCACGGAAACTCTTCACCGAATCCCCTGCTGAAGACCGTAACTGAAGCCGGAAACCGGCCCGCTGCGAAAAACTTCCCTTGATTCCCCGGGACTCTGCCGGTATCAGCGCCCCCCCGCGCCATGCCGGATTCCACACGCACTCTCAAAATCGCCATCCCAAAAGGCAGCCTCGAAGGTCCGACCATCGAGCTGCTGGCAAAGGCTGGCTTTGAGATCTATGTGTCCTCACGTGGCCTCCGTCCCGCCTCGAACGACCCCGAGCTCGACGTCTACCTGATCCGCGCTCAGGAAGTCGGCCGCTACATCGGCCAGGGCTTCATCGACTGCGGCATCACCGGTTACGATTGGGCTTATGAAAACGGCGTCGACCTCGTCGATCTCGCCGAACTCCCCTACTCCCGCGCCACCGCTCGGCCGACCAAGTGGGTGCTCGTCGTCCCCGAGGATTCGCCGATCCAGAAGCCGGAAGACCTTGAGGGCAAGCGCATTGCCACCGAAGGCGTCGGCATCACCCAGCGCTACCTCGACGAACGCGGCATCAAGGCCGAAGTCGAATTCTCCTGGGGTGCCACCGAGGTCAAGGTCCCCGATCTCGTCGACGCCATCGTCGACGTCACCGAGACCGGCTCGTCGATCAAGGCCAACCGCCTCCGCATCGTCGACACCCTGCTGACCTCCTTCCCGCACTTCTACGCCGGACAAGCCGCTGCGGCCGATCCCTGGAAGCGGGAAAAAATGGACCAGATCGCCCTCCTGCTCAAAGCCGCCCTCGGCGCGCGCGGCAAGGTCGGCATGAAAATGAACCTGCCGCAGGCCCAGCTCGACGAGCTGTTGAAACTTCTTCCGTCGCTCCGACGCCCCACCATTTCGCAACTTGCGGAAGAAGGTTGGGTCGCCGTAGAGACCATCATTGACGAAACGATCGTGAGGGACATTATCCCGGCCCTCAAGCGCCTCGGCGCCGAAGGGATCATCGAGTATCCACTCAACAAGATCGTTCCCTGACTTTTTTCATCCGTAATATCAACCCCCAACCAAGAAGGCCATGGGCTCCATCAAGAAACGCCGTAAGACGAAAATCAACAAGCACAAGCGCAAGAAGCGCATGAAGCAGAACCGCCACAAGAAGCGTCTCCGCTACAGGTCCTAGGACCTGCCTTCTTCCACCTTTGCTTTTCACATCAAGGGATCCGGCCACCCGGGTCCCTTGCTTTGTGTACTCAAAAAGAGTCGAAAGGTCTGAAAGTCGAAGGTCGCGAGTCTTAAGAGCCAAGGCGCGGCACGGCACTTTTCTGTGACTTTCAGACCTTCGACCTTTTGACTTTTAGACGCTTCCTTCGCCCTCTAGCGTCACTCCATGCTCAGGCCCGCCCTGTTCTTTCTACTCTCCCTCCCTGCGTTCGCCCAGGAAAACCCACGCCTGGAGTTCGCGAAAGGCCTGCTCGACCAATCACGCGGGAAAAAGGACGAGGCCGCCCAACGCTTCGAAGCCGCCCACGTCGCTGATCCGCTGGCCATGCCGCTCGTGGAACGTGCCGCCCAGCGCCGTCTCGCAGAAGGAAACCTCGCCGGCGCTGTCACGCTTTATCGAGATCTCGCCACCGCCCAGCCCGACCGGCTCGACGCCCAACTCACCTACGCCGACTTCCTCCGCAACCAAGGCGGCGGCGATGGGCTCGCAGAAAAAATGGCCGGTGAAACCCTGGAAAACGCGCTTCATCGCTTTCCCGGGAGCCCCTCGATCCTGAGCCGTCTCTTCCGCAACAGCGAAGCCCGCAGCGACCGCAAACGCTCGCTCAGCCTCTTCGATTCCCTCATCGCAACCCCGCCGCTCAACCCCGCCGCCATGCTGATGGCGGAAGATTGGTCGCGCCTGCTGTTTCCCGCCGACGACACCGCCGCGCGCGACCGGATCGACGCCCTGTTCAAGTCCTCCGTTGACGCCTTTCCCCGCCATCAGGAGCTCGCCCGCGCGGCGTCCGATCACTTCCGGAAAACCAAGCGGCTCGATCAGGCCATCGCCATTCTCCAGACCCACGCCACCGCTGCACCAACCGACCTGGAACTCCGCACACGCCTCGGCATCCTCCAGCTTTCCACCAACCAGACCGCCGCCGGGGAAGCGACCCTGAAAGAGGTTCTCGCCATCGACTCCCGTCGTGCCCTCGCCCACGAGTCCCTCGCCAAGCTCTACCGCCAGCAGCAAAAGCCCGAGCTCGCCCGCCCCCATGCCGACGCCGTCCTGAAAATCCGCGGCGGCGATCCTGCTGAATTCATCACCTTGGCTGACGAATGGCTCGCCGCCGAGCAAGCGAAGCCCGCACGCATCCTTCTAGAAAAGGCGCTCTACGATCACCCAACCGATCCCACCATCGCCGCCAAGCTCGCCATCGCCAGCCGCCGAGATCCCGAAACCCGCGGTCAATCTTCCCGTCTCTTCCGCGAAGCCGAGGCCCTCATCCCGGCCGACGCCAAACCCGACCCAGCCTTCCTCTCCGAATCCGCCGAGGCCCTCATCGACGAGCAGCGTCTCCCCGCCGCCGAGGAGCGTTTAAGGAAAGCCATCAAAGCCTTCCCGCCCGACGCCAAAAAGGAAACCGCCCTCACCCTCCGCCGCCTCGCCGGCCTCTGGGAATCCCAAGGCAAGAACGCGGATGCTGCCAGTGCCTTGCGAAAGAGGGCGGATGCGATGGATCCGAAGTGAGGGATCTGCCGCTGGATTTCGATTGTTGCAAACTAGCTTCGTCGTTTGAAGGATGCCGCCGTGAGAATCTATGTTTCAGTGGCAACGATCTGCCTGATTTACTCCGTGTTTCTCTTTGTGCCCGTGCCGAAGGGGAACTCATATCCCGCACCTGGCTTAGCGGAGTGGTCAGTCGCGCTTTTGTATGTGCCCGTCATGCTTGCTGCGGTCGCTCTTCTCATTGCCGGAATCGTGAATCTCTTTCGTGGGAAGAACCGGCGAACATGGATTTTTTGCATCGTCATGTGCCTGCCAGCATGCGTTTCACTGGGCCAGACTGTCGTTTCGCAACGCAATCGAACGAAATCGAGCAGTTGGCCGCAAATCGGCATGTTCTTGAGGGACCGATTGCTGGAATATTACGAGGCCCATCCCGAACGTTTCCACTATATTGGCGAGGATGAAGAGGTCGAAGTGGATGGTTTCGGAGATTATGTGGATACCAAAAAACAAGAAATTGACTCCGCGCTTCGCCCATATCTCGTAATGCGATCAGGAAAGGTGCTCGACCCTTGGGGTGAGCGAGTCCGATTGGGGCTAGACCGGAGCCATGATGGATATATTTTGATCGCGGGGAAACATGTGATCACCGACAACGTCAACCCTCCCCGATTGGACTATCGAGTCGCACTGGTCGTTATTCTTGGCCGACCTGCCGATGAAAACGACCTTGGACCTCAAGTGGGTCGGAAATGAGCCCGGGGGTGAGCACTGGTTTCCGTGTCGATAGAATCATGTGATTTGACCGGGCAATCTGGGGCGGATTGAAGGACGGGGATCGATTGTCGAAACCACGTTCCCACTCCATCCGCCTTCTCGCGCCCCGTCAGGGCGCCTTGTCATTCAACCCGGCACCCCGGGCGATGCCCGGGGCTATCGCCTTTTGCCCCGTTGGGGCAAGGACCCCAGATTGGCCCCATCCGTGCTCCACTGGGTCTCGCGGACGCCCGTGACGGTTCTTTTGCACTCCCGACACGCCGTTTCCCTTGCCAGAGGGTCAAAAACCCGGCATAGGCCCCCGCCCGCACGAACTGCCGCCGCCTCGCTATGTCACTCAAGATCCGCAACCTCGCCATTATCGCCCACGTTGACCATGGGAAAACCACCCTCGTCGACCAGCTCCTGCAAGCCGGCGGCACCTACCGTGAAAACCAGGCCACGCAGGTCCGCGCGATGGACTCGATGGACCTCGAACGCGAGAAGGGCATCACCATCAAGGCGAAGAACACCTCCATTCTCTGGAACGGCTACACGATCAACATCGTCGACACTCCCGGCCACGCCGACTTCGGTGCCGAAGTGGAGCGCGTGATGAAGATGGTCGATGGCGTGCTTCTGGTCGTCGATGCCTCCGGCGGCCCGCAGGCCCAGACCCGCTTCGTGCTCCGCAAGGCGATGCAGGAAGGCCTCAAGCCGATCGTCGTCATCAACAAGATCGACCGCCCGCTGGCCGACCCGATGAAGGTCCACGATCAAGTGCTCGAACTCTTCCTCGACCTCGATGCCGACGAAGAGCAGTTCAACGCCCCCTTCTGTTATGGCTCCGCCCGCGACGGTTACTTCATGAACCATCCGGACGACGAGCGGAAGGACTGCATCCCGCTTCTCGAAAAGATCGTCGAGTTCATCCCGGCTCCGAAGGCCGATCCGGACGCTCCGTTCCTCATGCTCGTCTCGAACATCGAGTGGGATGACTACGTCGGCCGCGTCGCCATCGGCAAAGTCCTCGGTGGCGCCGTCACCAAGGGCGACACCATCTATCTCATGCGCCAGGACGGCACCAAGGTGCAGTCGAAGGTGATGAAGACCTTCACCTACTCCGGTCTCGCCACCACCGACTCCGAAGGTTGCGGCGCAGGCGGCATCGTCGGCATCGCGGCGGGCATTGAAAACGTCGATATCGGCGAAACCATCGCCGGCAGCCCCGATCAGGCCCCGCTTCCCTTCGTCGCCATCGACCCGCCAACCGTGTCGATGCAGTTCTCGATCAACGACGGCCCGCTCGCTGGAAAAGAAGGCAAGCACGTCACCACCCGCGCCATCCGTGAGCGTCTGATGCGTGAGTTGAAGACCAACATTTCCATCACGGTCGAAGACACCGACGTCGCCGGTGTCTTCAACGTCTCCGCCCGTGGCTCGATGCAGATCGCCGTCCTCGTGGAGCAGATGCGCCGCGAAGGATTCGAGGTGCTCGTTTCCCGTCCGGTCGTGATTTACCGCCGCGACGACGCGGGCAAGCTGCTCGAACCGTTCGAGACCCTCTACGTGGAAGCTCCTGGCGAATACACCCAGGGCATCCTCAAGATTCTCATGAACCGCAAGGGCGTGATGGAGCACATGGACACCGAGGCTTCCGGCCGCGTGTTCATCCAGGCGATCATCCCGACCCGTGGACTCATCGGCTTCGAGACCGAGCTGGTCAACCTGACCTCCGGCCACGGCATCATGTCCCACCTCTTCAAGGAGTACGGCCCGCACGCCGGTGAAATCCAGAACCGCACGACCGGCACGCTGGTCTCGATGGACTCCGGCACCGCCACTCCTTACTCTCTGCAGATGCTCGAAGAGCGCGGCACTCTGTTCGTCGCTCCGGGCGATGCGGTCTACGGCGGCATGCTCGTCGGAGAAAACCCACGCGTCGGCGACCTTCCCGTCAACCCG
This sequence comes from Luteolibacter sp., assembly GCA_031411755.1. GTDB lineage: Bacteria > Verrucomicrobiota > Verrucomicrobiia > Verrucomicrobiales > Akkermansiaceae > Luteolibacter. Next base: position 8,107 of record JANOBS010000309.1, read on the forward strand.
GTGAAGGAGAAGCACCTCGACAACATGCGTTCCTCCGGCAAGGACAAGACCTCCAAGCTCACCCCGGCCCTGCGTTTCTCCCTGGAGCGCGCGATCGAATACATCGACGCCGACGAGCTGGTCGAAGCCACTCCGCAGAACATCCGTCTCCGCAAGCGCATCCTCGATGCCAGCGCCCGCAAGCGCTCCCAGAAGGGCCCGGCCGTGGAAGACCGCAGCAACCGCGGTTGAACCTGCGGTTCAAGTGGCCGGCTATCAGGGGCCAGGGGTCAGTGAAGAGCACTTCTTTACCGGCCACTGAATCCTGACCGCTGGCCCCTCTCTTCCGGTCACATCCTGAAGTCCTCGCCGAGGTAGTATTTCTTGGCGAGAGGATCGTTGACGAGTTCCTGCGAATCCCCTTCGAGGATCACGCGGCCGTCGTGGATGAGGAAGGCGCGGTCGACGATGGAGAGCGTTTCACGCACCGAGTGGTCGGTGATCAGGATGGCCAGACCGTCCTTTTCGCGGAGATCGCGGACGATGTTCTGGATGTCTTCGACAGCAATGGGATCGATGCCGGCGAAGGGTTCGTCGAGCATCAGCAGCGTCGGGTCGGTGCAAAGCGAGCGGGCGATCGCGAGGCGGCGCTTTTCACCCCCGGAAAGCGTGATGGCGAGCGACTTGGCGACCTTGGCGATACCGAAGCGGTCGAGCAGGTTGTGGGCGCGCTCGAAGCGTTCCTTGCGGCCGAGGTTTGGACGCGTTTCCAGAATCGCGAGCAGGTTGTCGAGCACACTGAGCTTGCGAAAAACGGATTCCTCCTGCGGCAGGTAGCCGAGCCCGAGGCGAGCACGGCGGTGCATCGGCAGGGTGGTGATGTCCTTGCCGTTCAGACAAACCGATCCGGCGTCCGGCGGCACGAGTCCTGCGATCATGTAGAACGAGGTCGTTTTTCCTGCACCGTTCGGACCTAACAGGCCGACAATTTCGCCCGGCTGGACGGTAAGCGAGACACCGTCCACGACGGCGCGGCCACCATAGACCTTCTTCAATCCGGTGGCGGAAAGGATGGCGTTGGCGCTGTTGCAGCAGGTCGATCCGGGTGCGTGCGAGGAGGGTGCGGACATGGGAACGGTTTCGCTCATGCAGGTGATGGATCAGGGCTTGCGTTCGATCGCCTTGTAAACTTCGTTCGCAAGCACCTTGCTGCCCTTGGAATTCATGTGGGCGTCGTCTTCACGCTCGTCATCAAATCCGGAGGTGATTTCATAAACGTCGCAGATTTCGATCTTGTTGCGCTCCATGATCTCTCTCGCGGCCTTGCTGTAAATCGCAAGATCCTTGGCCTTCTGGCTTTCCGGATCGCGCAAGGCGGTCGAGGTCACCCAGATCAGGCGCGCGTTGGTTTGCTTCAGGCGCTCCACGATCTTCTGCAGGTTCGACTGATAGGTTTCCAGCGGAGTCACGATCTTGCCGTTCACACGGTTCGTATCCCAATGGCCGAAGTTGAACGTGATCACCGACCACTTGCCCTTTCCGAGCCACGAGTCGATCTCTTCGACACCCTTCGTGCTCGTCTCACAGTTGACCGGAGCACCGGATTTCTGAGTGGCCCGATAGGTGTTGTAACTGCTTTTCAACAACCGGCGAAGCGGCAGCGTGTAACCAATCGAGAGCGAGTCTCCCAGCACCAGGGCGTTGGGCAGTTTCGGATCGGGAGTGACACGGAAGTCCGTCACCTTCATGTCCTGGGTATTGTAGGTTTCCCAATTTGCAGGATCCTTGAGAGCAGGACCTCCTCCATTCTTGACACCGCCGCCGAGGTTCAAGCCGCCGCCGTTGAGCTGTCCACCCATGTCCCAGCGTTCTACGCCGGTCACGAAGCTGCCGTCCTTCTCGACCCGGAGCGTGCCGTTGGCGACGGTGGAACGCATGAAGGTGCCCCCTTGTTGCACCCATGGGTAGCCCCCGGTGAGGATGATCTGCCCGGACTTGGCGTCGTAGGTGAGGATGGCCGCACTGGCGACGACCGGCGGCTTTCCGTTGACCGCCTTCTGGGTGATCTTAACGGCTCCAGTGGCGACGATCTTTTCCGGATCACCAAATCCGCCGTCTGCTCCGAGAATGCCGGGAGCTGCAGCCTTTTTGTCGACCTTCTTCTCGTCCTTCTTTTCATCCTTCTCGGGCGCAGGGGCAGGGGCAGGCGCGGGCACGGGTTCTCCCGCTTTGGCAGGAATCTTTTTCTTCTCCTCCTTCTTGCCGAGAAAGACCTTGAGTTCGTTGGCCCCTGAAAGATCGAAGTCAGGTCCGGTCAGGCGGACATTCTTGAGATAGACGAGCAAGCCCTTCTCCGCGTCGAAGTACATGCCGTCGTCGGCGGAAATGAGCGTGTCATTCGCTCCGGGCTTCACTTCGAGCGGTTTGTTTGGTGCGGCAACCGGGTCTGTGGACGGGCCAGGGTCCTTCGCGGCGGGAGCCGGGGCGTCCTCGATCGAGATGCCGGCCAGCGCAGCCTGGGCCAGGAATTCCCGCACCGTATCGTTCGCCCCGTTGGAGCGCACCCGATCCGCCTCGATCTGGTCCTTCACCCCGGCTGCAGCGGTTTTGAGGCCGTCCCCGACACTGGCGGAGTCTGCCTCAATGAGGGCACGCTCCTCAGGGCCCAGGCGGGCCGGCGATTCAGCCGAAGCTGGAAGCGAGATCATAACGCAGGCCAAGGTGGTCGCGAGGAGGGCGGGTGAGACTTGGAAGTTCATTTGGATGCTGGCTTGGCGAAAAACCGGGTCTGCACCGGTCCAACGAGAAAACCCTGTGATTGCTTTTGCGCGTAAGTGAGGCCGCTCCCCCGGGCGGTGAAATCAGTCGAGACAATGTCGACGGGCTTCCTGCTCTCCAGCATGCCCTTTTTCTGGTCAAAGCTCGCCGTTTCGAGGTCGATCCGCGCGCGCTGGGTGCGATCCGGATGATAGAACTCGAGACGGACCCTCTTGCCCCTGACCGTTTGATTGTCGACAACCTCCATCTCCTCGGAGCGGAGCACGGCAGTCAGCTTCTTGTTCCTGTCGTAACGAGGGATCAGGACCTTTGTCAGGATGCTTCCGACAGGCAGCAGGGACACGGCTGGCAGGCTGCGGTCCTGCGCCAGTTCAGGCATCACGGTCTCCTCGGCCATGAGGAGCGACGGGATCAGCAGGATGGAAAGGAGCAGGCGCAAGGTCGTCAACTTAGGGGGTCGCTGGAAATTTCCAACAGGTAAAGCGGGTGGCGTGCCATCAGCCGTGGGCGGCGTGGTGGATGGCGATGAGTTTGACGAGCAGGTCCTCCATGAATTCGAGCGGAATCTGGTTCGGGCCGTCGGACATCGCGTTGGCCGGATCGGAGTGGGTTTCCATGAACACGCCCTCGACGCCGGTGGCCACCGCCGCGCGGGCAAGGACCGGGGCGAGTTCGCCATCGCCGCCGGTGGTGCCGCCGAGACCGCCGGGACGCTGGACCGAGTGGGTGGCGTCGAAAATGACCGGCAGGCCCTCTTTCCGCATCCAGTAGAGCGAGCGCATGTCGGTGACGAGGTTGTTGTAGCCGAAGGTGGTGCCGCGCTCAGTGATGAGGAAGCGCTCACAGCCGAAGGAACGAAGCTTGTCGGCGATGTTCACGGTGTCCCACGGGGCGAGGAACTGGCCCTTCTTCACATTCACGGCGCGACCGGTCTTCGCGGCGGCTTCGAGGATGTCGGTTTGGCGGCAGAGGAAGGCGGGGATCTGGAGGAGGTCGATGAACTCGCCGGCGATCTCAGCCTGTTCGGCGGTGTGGATGTCGGTGGTGACCGGCACTCCGAGCTCCTTGCCGATCTCGCTGAGGATGCGGCAGCCCTCCTCGATGCCAGGCCCGCGGAATGAGCTGACCGAGGTGCGGTTCGCCTTGTCGTAGGAGGCCTTGAAGATCAGGTGGATGCCGGTCTTGTCGGCGATCTCCTTCACCGAGCGGGCCATTTCCCAGGCGAAGGCTTCACTTTCCAACGCACAGGGGCCGAGGATGAAGAACGGAGTGGGCCCGCCGACGGGGACGTTGCCGATGTTGAAGGGATCGAAGGACATAAGAGGAAGAAATGACTAATGACTAAGCACTAATGACTAAAATGAAGACCTTGCTTAATCCTCGGCGACTTGGTCGTAGAGGGGGCGGAGGTTGTTGACGGCGGTGGCGAGGAGCTTGGCCTCGGTGGCGGTGAGGTTGCCGCGGGTCTTGCCTTCGAGCATTTCGAGGCAATCGAGCACGGACTTCGCGGCCCGCAGGTTCACCTGGTTGGTGCCGGTCTGCGGGTTCGGGATCTGACCGAGGAACATGCCGGCGCTCTGGGCCTGGAGAAACAGGAATTCGCTGAAACGGGGATCGGCTACGGGCTGTTCGGGCATGGGTGAGAGTCAGGATTCAAGATTCAAGATTCAAGACTTTAGAGGGGCTCAGGCCTCCGGGAGGACGGTGACCACGGTCGGAGCG
>JANOBS010000310.1:0-2338 GCA_031411755.1 Luteolibacter sp.
TGTTGTTGGCGAGGTCGAGGAGGTAGTCTCTGGCCGGACATTCGCCGTCGAGCTCAAGGGCCACCACCTCTCTGGCGACCCCAGCCTTAACCCGGTAGGCGATGATTTCCAGTGGTTTTTTCACTTTTAAGTGAAATCAAAGGTTTGGGTGTTCAGGCGACCAGAACCTCGTTCAGTTCCTCAATGATCGGCTTCAGGGCATCCTTGCCGAAGACGCGGTTGGCGACAGCGAGCGGAACGCCTTCATCGGAGTCGACGCTTTGCCAGGCGTCGAGGTAGGCGTCCTGATCGTCAGTGGCGAAGGCACCGTTGAGGGCGACGTAGTCCCGAATCACCTTCAGCCAGTGGATCTGGCTTTCGGTGAATCGGGGAGATGAAGAAGTGGGCGAGACGCCCACACTCCTTGATTGTTGTTGGGCAAGCCAACAGTCGAAGCGTTGTTCGACGAGTTCGGGGAAAGGCGCGAGCGGGGTCTTCTGGGGATCGACGGTGTGGCGGACGAGGGTGATCAAGTTCGTGAGGGTTTTGACGGGGTCGGTGGTGAGTGGGCGCTTTTCGAGGTGTTCGTAGGCTTTCCAGACTTCGGCGGGAGCAATGTGGTAGGGCGGCCGGGCGACGGCTTCGGCGAGGGTTTTGAGTTCTTCGTAAACGAGGTGCCGTTTCGCGTGGGGGCGGTTGTAGAGGATCTGGAGGGCGGTGATTTCGTCCTGATTGTCTTCGAGGAATTGTTTCCAGGAGGTAACGAGTTGGCGGGCTTTTTCCTCGTCGTAGCCGGCGCTGATGACCGTGTCGCCGGTGAGGTGGTCGATGGTGACATCAGTCTTGCGGCGTTTGGCTTCCAGCAGATCGCGGAGGGCGGGATTGGAGGCGAGCGGCTTGGCGGCTTCTTCGGCGAGGGCTTCGGCGGCGGCCTTGAGTTCGGCGGGCGTGGGCTCGGAATAGGTGGTGGCTCCGGATGCCTGGGCCTTGGCTTTGATCTCGTCGGGATCGGTCGCCTTGATGAGGGCGGCGGCGATCTGTTTGACGGAGTGACCGCCGGAGACTTTGGCGATTTCCTCGCGGTCGGCCTGGCTGAGCATGCGGTCGAGGCGCGCGAGGCGGCTGGCGACGGTGGTGAGGGTGGCCTCATCCCGTGCGCCCATGGCGATGCCGAGCAGGAGCTTGTCGAAGGCGACGGAGGGCTTGCTCTCCATCGGGCGGGAGTCGGTCTTGTCGGACTCGGTGACGCCGACGGCATCGACGAGGACGAAGCGGGTTTTTCCTCCGGCATCCGGCGTGACGCTGGCGAGGGCGTCGGGATCAATGGTGCGGGTGCCCCGCCCTTTCATCTGCTCGAAGTAGAGCTGGGAGCGGACATCGCGCAGGAAGAGCAGGCATTCGAGCGGCTTGATGTCGGTGCCGGTGGCGATCATGTCCACGGTGACGGCGATGCGGAACTCGGGGGCGGTGCGGAAGGCCTTGATGATGTCCTCGGATTTCCCGCTGGCGCGGTAGGTGACCTTCTTGCAAAAGTCGTTTCCCTTGCCGAACTCCTTGCGGACGATGTCGACGATGTCCTCGGCGTGGCTGTCGTCCTTGGCGAAGATGAGGGTCTTGGGCACCCAGGGTTCGTCGAGGCCCATGGCTTTGGCACGGGCAGGGCGGTCGGTGAAGATCTCGGTGAAGAGTTTTTCCCGGAAGGTTCTGATGACGGTGCGGAGCTGATCGGGGACGACGACGGAGCGGTCGAGCTGGGTTTTTTGATAGGTTTCCTCGGCTTCCTGGATTTCCCAGCGCTTGGCGCGGGTGAGGCGGTCGCGTTTCTGATAGTCGTGCCCCGCCTTGACGGTGACGCCTTTCTCGGAGACTTCGGTTTTGATCCGGTAGATGTCGTAGCCGACGTTCACGCCATCGGCGACGGCCTGCACGTAGGGGTATTCGGTGACGAGGTTCCGGTCGAAGAATCCGAGCGTGGCCTTGCTGGGAGTGGCGGTGAGGCCGATGAGGAAGGCGTCGAAGTATTCGATGACCTGCCGCCACAGATTGTAGATGGAGCGGTGGCATTCGTCGACGATGACGAAGTCGAAGGACTCGATGGGGATCTTCGGATTGTAGCGCACTTCCAGCGGGTCCTTGCCCGCCGTGGCTCCCGCGACCTCGTAACCGGAGTGCTCGTCGGCCTCGTCGTCGAAGGTGGCGTTTCCGGAGAGTTGGGAGTAGAGCCGCTGGATGGTGGAGATGGTGACCTTGCAGACGGGATCGATGCCGCCGGGGCCGAGCATCTGGACATTGTAGAGGTCGGTGAACTTGCGGCCGTCGTCGGGGGTGGTGAATTGCTGGAATTCGTTGACGGTCTGGC
>JANOBS010000311.1:0-12396 GCA_031411755.1 Luteolibacter sp.
CGGAGCCATCCGTCCTGCTGCCGGTGAAGTATTTTTTCGACGCGGCGACGACATTGGCGGACAGCTCGCTGGCGACGACTTTTCCCACCTGCTTGAAGTCACTGCGGTTGAGTGCTTCTCCGGCGGTAATGCCGGTTCCCATGCCGAGGAAGAACACGCTCTCAGTGGCGGGGAAGGCGAGCAGCGGAATCCGGGCCTGGAAAATCTGCGGAGCGTAGGCATCGGTGGAGCCAAGGCCGTAGTTCGAGTTGATCTTGATGCTGAGCCGGTTCCCGGGTTTTTCGACCACGCTGACGGTGCAGTCGGCGCCCTCCCATTCTTCAAGCACCTTTCCGCTTTCGCCGGTCGAGTCGATAATGGATGGCCTTGGAAGCTGGGAGGGATCCAGACGAGTGAACGGGAGCACGATCATGATGCCTGACGCGATCCTGGTGGCATAAGTGATGGCATTTCCGCTGGCGGGGATCAGCACGGCGGCGAGGAGATAGATGGCTGAAACCAACTGGAGGGTGTGCCACATGCCCAGCCCCTCCAGCAGCAGGAAGCCTGCGGCCAGTGAACCAAGGATCGCGCCGATCGTGTTGATGGCGGAGAGGGTGCCGATGCTTTTCCCGGCGTGGGTGATGAATGTTTCCTCGCCCTTCATGAGGAAGGGAAACACCGCCCCAAGTGGCAGACAGGCCAGCCCGATGGTCGCGAATCCGGTGGCAAACAGCCGCAGCACATAGACTGCGAACGTGTAATCCGTCGCGAGCATTTTCATGCCCTCGGTGAGGCTTGTGGAAATGAGGGGAGTCACGGCCAAGGCGGCACCACCGAGAGCGAAGAGCCCCAGGAGCACTTGGGCGGCGGACATCCTGCTGCGTGCCAATCGCGAGGCGAGCCAGGCTCCCAGTGAAAGGCAAACCAGCACGACGATCAGCACCGTGGCAAAGCTGTAGACCGAGTTCTCATGCAGTTGCGCCAGCATCCGAGTCCAGGCAACTTCGAGAGCCAACAGATTGAAGCCTGAAACGAAGGCCAGGGAAACGATGAGCGGGCGGGAGAGGCCCCGCTTATCCGTCGCTGCCGGGCGGGCTTTCCTGCCTGGTTGTGGCTCATCAGGTTCAAGGGCATCCGCTGCGTTTTGGAAGCAGGTTTTTCGCGACAAGCGCAACGCGAGGAGAGCGGCCGCCATCGAGGCTCCCATGGCCGCCACGCAGGTCATGCGAAGACCCATCCACTCGATCAGCACGAAGGCAGTGGCAAATGCGCCGCAAGCGGCACCCATCGTGTTCACCGCATACATCCGGGCCGCCATGGAGCCAAACGTCTTTCTCCTGCGGATGAGGGCCTGCCCTAACAATGGAAGCGTCCCGCCCATCAGAAATGAGGCGGGGAAGACCAGGAGGAGGGTCGTGATGACCTTGAACGCCGTGAGGGCCAGCCCTTTACCACCCTCCTGATGGAGCATGGGATAGACCTGGGGCACAAGCATCGGGGCGATGAGAAGTCCGACTCCCGCAAGGGCGATTCCCAGCTCCAACCAGGCGTAGGTGCGGAGCGGGCGGGTGTTTGACTGACAACGTTTCCCCCAAATCCAGCCACCCAACGTCAGGCCACCGAAAAACACCGCGAGCGTCAGGGCGGCTGCGTGCGAGGTGCTGCCCAGCAAGACGCTGACCTGACGCATCCAGAGGATCTGATAGATCAAGCAGGCAAAGCCGGAGAGCCCGGGCATGATCCAGAACATCGCGCCAGGAGCAGCAGATGGATTCAGTTCTTCCTGCGCGGGCCCTTCGTCAGGGATGGATGGCCGGAGAGCTGTATTCCCCGCCTCGTCCTGTTGGGACTTGGGGCTGGATCGCCTGGGGGGATTCTTGCGCTTCATAGGGAAACTACATCGGCAACCGGCATGGCTGGAGCCCCAATCCTGTCCAGTTCCCGATGGGATTCCGAGGGCGATCCACAAGGATCACTGCCTCACATAGACGTGATAGCCGCAATGCCAGTCCTTGGCGACCGGGGCGGTGGCCGCCTCTTCGGTGTCAGGAACGACGTTGAATCCTCCGCGTTCGACAATTAGGAAATCACGGCCGCCGACTTGTCTGACCTCCATCTTGAGGGCCTGGTCGTCATCGATTCCGATGAGCTTGTCGCCCGACCAGAAGTAGCCGCCGAAAAATTTCGATTTCGCGACCTTTCCGCCATCGAGAATCTGGAGGGTGTCCTTGGGGTTTTCGACCTTGTCAGGGCCCTTGCCGTTGTTGGCCTTCAGGAATGCAGCGATGCGGGCATCGATTTCCGAGGGATTGTTCGGCTGGGGATACACTGCCCATGCCCAGTTGCCGATGACGGCCGGGTTCGGGGTGAATTGACCGCTGTAGACATACATGTCGGAATCCTTGCCGCTGATATGGGCAGCGAGCGTGGTTTTGGGCATCTCTCGCACGAACTCCTCGCCACCCGGCATTCCCAGCAGGATCGACCCAATGCGCGAGCGGATGACCTTCGCCCCGTTGGCCATCAAGGCCTTGGTGTTGGGCTCCCTGAGCTCATCCGGCAGGGCCTCGTAGGTTTTCTTCAGCAACGGAGTCGCGAACGCCTTGATCTCGGGACTGGCCGTCTTCAGGACATCGGCAATCGCTTTTGAGGTGCGGCCCGAGGCGGAGTCGACCCGGAGAGAGGCAGATTTGGCGATGATCGCCGGTAGCACGGTTTTGTAATGCGCGGGATCGGTGGAAATCTTGGCGAGAGTGCACACGGCGGCGGTTTGCAACCAGGTGCAGTCGTAATCGAGGAACTTGAGCAAACGGTCGCGGTGCTTGCCGATCACCTCCGGAGTGGCACGGCCAAGAGCGTCGATGGCATGGAGCGCGACCCACCACGATTCATTGGGGTTGTCGATCATCCTGCCCGCCAGGTCGTACATTTCCGGCGTCACCTTGTCGGCCGGGAAGGGACTGCCCTTGAACATTCCTGTTAGAGCCAGGAGTCCGGCCTGCCGCAGGCGCGCGTCGTCCGATTTCAAGAGTGGCACCACGAGCTCGATCTTGCCGCGTTTGACCACCTGATCCATCGCCATGCTGCGCAGGTCATACTCGGGGTGTTGGATGTATTTGAGCAGCGTTTCATTCGTCAGTTTCGGATCGCCGAGTTTGGCGATGACGGCAACCGAGGCGTCCGTCACGACCTCTTCCTTCTGGAGATCCTCCATCGTGAGAGTGCCGCCGGGGATGGGCTCGGTCGACTGAAAGATGTCGTCGGCCGCGTTCCCCCACGGGCGCGGCAGGGGCATGGACTTGGCCCATTTGCTGCGGGGTGCGCCGAAGAGTTGCAGTTGCTTGCGGGGATAGGTGTAGGTCAGCGCGAAGAAGGTACCCCAATCCATGTTGCCCTCGGTGGCCGAGGCGTCGTAGCGGTCTTCCATGCCCGCGATGCCGATGCTGCCATCAAAGCGGCGGGAAAGTTCCATGACCCAGCGCCGGGTATCGAGATACGAGCGGTAGGCGGCAGGGCGTTTCTCGCGCATCTGGCTCACGGCGGAATGGTGCCAGATCTCGCCCATGCCGCCACCGGTGTGGGCGGCGTGGAACCAATTGGTGGCGTAGAAGGCTTTCGTGGCGGAATTGTCGCGGGCACTTGCGAATACCGATTTTTCGCCTTCTGGCGAAATCATCGCTGCCGCCCCGAGGCCGAACGCCAGACTGCTGGTCTTGCCGTTGTCGCGGAAACCACCCTCTGGAAGTGTGTTGCCGTAGGCCACGTTGCCGTGTCCGGCGAAGCGGTAGAACTGGGAGAAGGTCTTATCGAACATGTAGGGGTCCACCTCCACACCGCAAAGCTTGGCCATCAGGAGGAAGCTCATGCAGTTCACTCCGGAGGCATGGACCTGGCCGGTGCCAACGGAATAGGTGAAGGCAGCCGGGCCCGCGCGACCGCTCCAGCCGCCGCTGTACATGTTCACCCTCAGCTCCTCGGTCATCTGCTTGATTTCCGGGAGCACGCTCTGATCGCCGGTGCGCAGGTAGTACTCGCAGAGACCGGGCCCCTTGTAGCCTCGATCCCAATTCATGCCGGCGTAATTCTTGATGTCCTTCATCCAGCGCTTCACGACCTCGAGATCCTTCTCCTCACCGGTGGAGAGGAGGAAGATGACCGATCCCCATTGCGGCTTGTCCTGCTTCGCGATCAGGTCGGCGAGGTTCCTGACGATCTTGTCGGACTTCGGGCAGTTCACCGGCCAAGTCTTGCTGTAGCTGCCCATCACGGGGATGTTCACTGTGGTGTCGCCAGCGCCTTGAATTTTCAGCACGACCTTCCCATCCTTGGCCTCGGCCTCGGTGACGATGTCTCCGAGAATGATGCGCGGATCGATGTCCTTGAGCACCTTCCCGTTGATGCTTTCGATGATCTGGCCTTTCTGAAGTTTGCCGGTCGCTTCGGCGGGAGAGCCTTTCTCCACGTTGTTGATCTGCATGGTCATGCCCGGGCGGATCAGATTGATGCCGATACCGACCGGCCCCAGGTTCTTCACCAGCCACGGCTTCTTGTCGGTGACATCAGGAAAGGGATTGAAGATCGGCGTTGTGGCAGGGGTGTAGTAGGTCGGCCCGTTGTTCGCCGCCGCGCTCCCTTTTTGCGACCAGGCATTCGTCGCAAGTGCCAGCGTGATCACTACAGCGCCAGCGCCGGCGATCCGTGTAAAGTATGGGCGAATTTCTTTCATGTCTGGTCTCCTCTTGAAGACGGTTTGATGGTTGTTGGGAGTCCCGCAGCATCCTCCGCGCTAAGCAACCAAGCTCTTTTAAACGCTACCCAACGGGACCCGCAAGGGAAGGAAAAAGGCGATGGATGGACGCATTACGGGCATTGCCTTTCAACCATGCCCCATTGATTTCAGACGAGCTTCCCATCGGGCCAAGAATAATGAGATTGCCCGGGATTTCATGGCACGAGGATCAGGGTAGAGCACAATTCCTTGCTGACTCTCAGTTCATCTTTGCAGCCCCTCTGGCTCACGCCGCTGCCTCAAGCGGCCTCGGTAAGGAGCTGGTTCTTCCGATTGCGCGGATTCCGGCGTCTTGAATTCGAGGGGTGGCGTCAGGGTTTTTCCGGAGGTGTCGAGGAGGGCTCCGTTTTCGCCATGCTTGACGTCGGCGACCTTGTAGATCGCGCCATCGGGTTTGCGGAAAAAGTCGGCCATTTCCTCAAGGGAGAGCGGGCCGGATCCACGGCGACCGAAGACCACGGTCTGGTTGCCGCTTTCGTCGACGACACGATCGCGGTCCAGGCCACGGGATATGCTGACGGCGGTCCCATCGGTCGGATAGGTGGCGATGAGCTTCGGCTCGGGCTTCGGCGAGAAGCCCATGTGACCGGGCACGTTTTCCGGCGAGATCAGTTGCAGGACGCGCAGGCCATTGCGTCCGTCAGCGATGAGCGCATACATCGAGGCGCTGACCGAACCGATCTGCACATCGCGCACATCGTTGAGCTGGCCACCGGCGGTGAACTGGCTGAGAAGGCGCGGCCGTTCCGGATTCTTCACGTCGAGGATCGCCAGCCCGGCTGAGCCGTTCGCGACATAGAGATAGGTGCGGGCGACGTAGATGCCTCCGGCATTCCCCAACGACACGGACGCGCCGGAAATCGGGATGGGCTTCGCGGGATTGGAAACGTCGAAGACTTTCACGCCCTCGGCATCGGTGACGAAGCAGTAGTGCCACTGGACGGTGGACTGTCGGGCGTCGCGCAGGAAGGAGCCGGCATAACCGCCGGCGAAGACCGGGGATGTTGGATTCGAGGCGTCGACCACCGCCAGCCCCCGCGTGGTGGTGATGTAGAGCCACTGCCCAGCCATCCAGGCATGACGCGCACCATTCAACGCTCCGTCAGGATTGAAGGTCGCAGCTCGCTTGAGGAAATTGTTCGCCGGATTGCCATCCAGCAAGGTCGCCACATCCACCACGATCAGACCTTCCTCAAGGTCAGTCACGAAGGCGTATCCATGATAAGAAGCAATCGGTCGCTCCTCGTTTTGCGGAAGTTGGTTGCGGTTGGGATCGTTGATCAAGGTGCTCGGCAGGGCCACGGAGGTGGCGTTGGAAGTCTTGATGAACGTGTCCTGCCCCAGCGGGGAGACCGGCGAGGCGATGATGCGCTCGGAGAAATTCTTGTTGTCGATATTCGCGATGTCGAAGACGCCGAACCCGCCTTTCCCGAGGGCGGCGTAGAGGTATTCCCCGCGCGCCTGAAGGTCGAGCACGCTGCCTTTCGCCTCATGATGGTAGCCGATTTTCAAGACCGCCTGGTTCGCGAGGTGTTCCTTGAAGTTGTCCGGGTAGGCAAGCCGATGCAGATGACTGCCGATCGCTGCCTGCGGCTCGGTGCGCTCGGTCCACGCGACACCGGAGAGCCCGTGGTCGTTCGTCCCGACGTAGCTATATCGCCCGAAAAAGTTGACCGTGCCCGTGCCGAAGCCGAGGAGCTGGGTCATGATCGCGTTGTTGTCGTTGTCCTTCGAAACATGGCAGTCGGTGCAGTTCTTCGTCGTGCCGACGCCGCTGGTGGTGTGGGCGAAGTGAGGGTTGAAGGCCTGACCGGAATAGCCCTCGGCGGACACGGTTTGCTGCTGGCTGTAAAACTGCTCGCGGTTGACGCCTTGCGAGCCGACCACCATCGCGCTGGATGAGCGCAGAACGGCGAGACGCTTGTCTTTCGCGGTGCTGTCCCGGCCCAACATGAAAACGTCATCGCGCACCACCTGCGGATTGTACGAGCTGAAGTTCCGGGTGGTGGTGCCTTCAAACTTGTTGGCGGCCATTTTCATGTTCGCCTCCATCGGCATGTGGCAGCCGAAGCAACTCGTGGCCCAGGCCGTGTGGCAGGTCTGGCAGTCCATCTCCTGATTGCTGTGGGCGAGCTGCTTGCCGCATTTCGTCGGATCATCGGGAACGGCTCCCCAGGTTTTCCCGTCGCGCTGCAGGGTCTTCGCGTAAGCGCTCATGACGTTGTAGTGGTCGGAGCCGGGAGTGACCGTGTCGAGTGTCTGCGGCACTTCCCACTGAAGGTTCTGCTCCATCGACGACTGCTGCATCAGCCGCTTGCCATCCGCGCTCCAGGTGAAACGCGGGCCGTAGGGCGTGTTGCTTTCGCGCAAGTTGATGGGCTCCACTTTGCCATCTTTCGAAAGCGTGCCGCCCTTGCCGGAGGTGACGAGGGTGGTGTGTTTGCTGACGGTTCCATGGCAATCCACGCAGGTGATTGCAGTGGCCGCCCGCGGCTCGACGTGGAGCAGTCCATTTCCATGGGAGTCGTTGAGGAAATGGCAATCGACGCACTGCATCCCCTTCGCGAGGTGGATGTCCTTCATGTGCACCGCCTTCTTGAATTTGTCGGGGTCGTCGTGGGAAATCTTCTCGTCCTTCAGGGTCAGCAGATTCCCTTCGCGATCCTTCTTGAACACGGCGCGGAACACCCAGCCGTGACCGTGGTAATCGGCGAACTGGGTTTCTTTCAGCTTGGGATTCAGCTCAGCGGTTTTCTCAAGGAAGTTGACATCACTCCACAAGCCGCGCGCCGCTGCCGCTTCGGGGTTGTTGCGCAGCGATCTCACCATGTCCTCGTCGCTGGGATTGCGCTGCTCCTTTGGATACATGAACTCGCCATCCGATTCCTGATCCCACCAAGTGTAGCCGAGGAAGGGATTCACGAACAGATTGCCCTGATGCATGTGGCAGGTCATGCACTGGCTGGAAGGAATGCTGCGGGTGAACTTGTGCGCGATCGGATGGCCTTTCTCCTTCTTGGAAATCATCGGGTCCGGATTGAAGGACAAGCCCTGGTTTCCATACGCGCTGTACCAGCCGGAGTTCGAGGGAGAGCGATCGTTCGCATACACCACGTGGCAAGACGTGCAGCCGCTGGAACGGTAGTCACCGGGACGATTGTTGGATCCGAAGAAGTCCAGCAGCGGATCATGAAGGCGGGTCTTGTGTGCCCCGATGACGACGGGATCGACCCGCGAGTTCGTCCCCAGCCCGCGTTCTCCAAGTCTCCGGAAAGGCTTGCCCGGCGGTTCGTTTGGATCGGGATTGCCGAGTTCTCCGAGCTTGGATCCGCCCTTCTCGAAGATCCGGAAAAGGTTGCCCGGCTGGGAAACGTTGAAGCGAGGGAGCGGAAAAATTTCATCCACGATGCCCAGCGTTTTCTGCAGCTCCGGCGTGACCTTGATCGGACTCTTCAAGGCCAGAGGAACCCCATTGGCCCCATAGGCTTGGCCGAAGATCGAGTCCTTCACCGGATAGGAGCCGTTGTTGTAGGCCGCCGCGCCCCAGAGCATCGCGCCATGACGCATCATGCTGTGATTGACGTGATCGACCGACTGCGCGTGGCAATCACCGCAGGTCTTTTTCGCCACTCGCAGATCGCCTGGGTTCACGAACTGGATGAACTCCGGCGACTCATGGTTGAGCAAAACGCTGCTGTCGTTCGGGTTCGCCGAGCTTTCAAAGAACACCGGATTCCGCGGAGTCGGGTGAGCCTGGCGCATCGTCAGGCCCGGAGTCGAATCACCACCGTGACAGTCAGTGCAGCCGAGTCGGACGAACTCGCTTCCATGCGGATCTTCCGATCCCTTGTGGCAATCCAGGCAACCGCGGCTCTTCTGCATCACCGCCGCCTTCGATTGATCGACCTTGTTCGGCTTCGGAATTGCCGCGCCGCCGCCTGCCAGGGACTCCGACGCCGCGACCGGCGGGCCGAAGATACTTTGATGACCCGTAGCCACTTCCTGACCATGACCTGACAAGGCCATTCCGATGGCGGCCAGCGCACAGGCGAAACGGAAATGGATCGTGGGTCTGGTCATCGTCAGAAGGTCATGGTGGCAGAGAGGAAACCGCTGTAAAAGACATCCTCCACGCCTTTGGTATTTGAAGGGGTGTAACCGGGCACGCCCGTGGAAGCCGCGCTGTAGATATCCTTGAAACCAGCGCCGGGAAACAGCATGCCCATCCCCACGTTGAGCTTCAGGTTTTCCGTGAGGAGCGGCCGGTATTCCACGCCGATGCTCAGGTCCCAGCCAATCTCACGATTGATGTCATCGGTGACGAGCGCGGTGGCGATGGAGTTGGTGTCCATGAACATCAGGTAATTCAGGTTCGCGAACGCCCGCAGTCGTGGAGTCAGCTCCCATTCCTCACCGAGGCCTGCGATGAAGATGCCCGGATTCACAAAGCTGGATTGGCCGAGAAATTTGTTGGAGCCCAGTTCAGGAATCAGGCTCAGGCGCTGCTTCAGCGAGACCGCCGTTCCACCCAGATTCATCCCCTGCCGCTGCCAGTAGCTGAAGGGGCCGATGAAATTCGGATTGTTGACGATGGAGTCCCAACCGGTCGCCTTGTCATCCGTCGCATCGTCATCGCCCGAGGCGCAGAACAGGACAAACTTGTGGCGCATCCAGTCGGTATCCACGGAGACCTCCAGCGCCGCCATCCACGCGTCGATGTCCACCGAACGCCCCGCAATCCCATTCATCTCATCCTGTCCGAACACATGATAGAGCGAGTGGCTGATGTTCGTGCGACCGAGGTGGCCTTCGCCATTCCAGCCGAGGTAGTAGGCCTGGAGATCGTGGGGCACCACGGTGCCGATCGGAGTCGGGCGGACGATGTTTCCCGCGCTGTCGTAAACGAGTCCGCTCTCACTCCCATTGTCCCAGTTGGCCAGAAAGCTGAACTCGGCGGTATAGCCTTCTGTTAGAAAATCCTGCAAATAGACGTTGGCGACCAAAACATTCTGGTTGCGGTCGTCGAAGGTGTTCAGCCCGGAAAACGACTCCTTCTCGAAGAGATCGAACAGCGCCAGATTGTACTGGATGCGGTTCTTGTCGAAGTTTCCGAACAACCGGTAGCCCCAGTTCGCATCCATGAACACATGACCGCGAAAATCCGCGTTGAAAACCTGGGTGCCGACCTTCAACGCGGCGAAGTCATAGTTCTCGGACAGATCGAGCAGGTGCGCTTCGAAAAAGAACTGCTGCAATCCAACCTGGTTCTCGAAACGCTCCGTGGCGCGGGATCTTCTCAGGTCGCCACCGACCGGATCAAGGAGTGGATCAAGGAATCCATCGAGATCCCCGGGAGTTCCGATTCCGGAATTGTTCGGAGGGTTCAACGTTCCCTGATCCAGCCCGCGTGGGTCTGGCGAGACGACGTTTGCCTCGTAACCGGAGATGTAGTTGGTGTTGAAAACGGGCTGCATGCGGAACAGCCACTCCACCGGCTTGAACGAGGTCTCTCCCTTGAAGAGATCGAAGATCAGGCTGGTGTTGGTGTTGATGACGGTCTGGTCACCCCGACCGTAGAATTCAGAACTGTTAGGCCGTGCCGAGCTGACGCCCGAGGGAATTGGAATGCTGTGAACCTCGATGTCGGTCGAGTGCTGCAGCGTCAGCGATGCGAAGATGTCCTGCCCGATGACCGGCAGATCGCCTTTGAGCACGCTCTGGTAATAAGGGTGCCAAAGATACGGCGTCCCCCTCTCGTAGGGAGTCTCGGCCACACGGTCATCCAGGTAGCGATTCCACACGCCCGTCGCGACCCGGTAGCGGTCCTCGATCGCGGTGCTGTTAGGCGGAGTCTCGGAATGTTCGTAATGGCCCGCATGCCAGTTTTCGGAAATGCGTTCCTCGTAACGCACGCCCTTTCTCGGCAGCACCATCGGTCCGCCGATTTCCGCTTCATAGCGATCTCCAGAATCCGCGCCCAGCACCAACTCCGCCTCGATCTGTCGCTGCTCAAGTCTGCGACGCGGCAATTTCAACTCATCGGGAATGCTCGGAACATACTTGGGAAATTCCTTCGGAGCGCCCGCGTCCCGCCTGAAAAAGCGGTCATCGTGGAGCCCGGGATCATCCTTGAAAAAGCGGTCGCTCAGCGTGCCCTCCGCCAGAGATCCCGAGTTCCCCGGCATGGCCTTTTTCTCCACGCCTTCCGCTCCCATTCCTGGATCGGGATTGAACTGCGTCGGCGGCAGCAGATTTCCCTCCGTGATCGTGGTCTCCGACTTGATTTCAAGCTCAGGCAAGCGTGGCTCCGGCAAGGGATTTAAGCTCGGATCGGGAGAGAACGAATCGGGACTCTGCGGAATGCCCTCGGCCAAAGCCTGCTGGGCTGTTAGGCGGTCCGGCCGCTCCCCGCCATTCGACACATCCCAGTCCGGCGTCCGCTTGTGCGGCGGATGGTAACAGGTCGTCAGCAGGACGCTCGATGACGCGACCAGCAGCCGACTGCCTGTTTTGAAAAATCCGCCGCTCATGGGTTTACGCTTCCATGGGTTGAGGATCAGGGACCCGGTTTCGGATCGGGGAGCGACTTCGCGACCCGATCCAGCTTCTGGACGAACTCCTCGGACGTGGCGGCATCGAAACTCTCCGGAGGTTTCGCAGCACTGAAAAGCTCATCCAGTGGAGCCTTCGCGATCACCGCCGGCTGTTCGGGTGCAACAAGCGCCTGGTTCAGACGATCAACCGCCAAGGTCAGACGCTCGGCATAGTAGCCAACGGACCACCAGCGGTAGTCCACAGCAACCGCGCTGAACGCGTCCGCTTGGAAGGCCGCCCGGTTGGCGACCAGCTTCGACAAGATCGCGCGGCCTTGCTCACGAGTCATCGGCGCGCCGGAAATTTTCTTCGCATAGTCATCCGCCGCGCGGACCAGATCCTTGCCCGAGTCATCCCAGCCGGCCCCGCTTGCTTTCAACAAGGCCCGGATGGCCTCGATTTCCGCGGTCCTGCGCTGGCCGGGTTCGCGCTTGGCCTGCGCCGCCGCCTCACGCAAGGCCACCGACTGTCCCACCAACCAGGTTTGGACGTGGGAAAAGCCCTCGTCTTCACGCCAATGCTTCGGCTCGGCGACCAGTTGGCCATCCAGCTCGAACACCAGCGGCGGATGCTTCGCCCCGACCAGTTGGTCGCTCAAATTCTGGTGGCAGGCGACGCAACTGTTCGCCCGCTGATAGGCGCTGCCGAGCTGCCGCATGCCGAGCTTGGCCAGCGCGTCCTTCGGGTAATCCGGGCGGGTGTGGGAAAGCAGCCAGTTGTCCGCCGGACCATGGCAACTCACGCAGGAAACGCCGCTGTCGATCTTGTGGCCTTCCGGAGCCTTCTCCTGTTCGGGCGTGGCCACCTGGGCCGTCGGTGAGTGGCAGATCGTGCAGCTTTTCGATTCCGCCGCGTTCTCGATTCCAAGCTGCCGGGCCATCGCCTTCGATCGACCATTCGTCAGCGTTGCGGAGGCATTGAAGTGCGGATCGTACCCCTTCCAAATGTGGTAGGCTCCCTGGCCCACCCCCCCCCCCCCCAGTCCGCCCCGCCGCAAGAACGACAGCGGAACCAACACCAAAACCGCGGAC
>JANOBS010000312.1:0-5067 GCA_031411755.1 Luteolibacter sp.
AAGGAAAACAGCTACACCGCCGTCCTCAGCCACCGTTCCGGTGAAACCGAAGACAGTACGATCGCCGACCTCGCCGTCGCGACGAATTGCGGCCAGATCAAGACCGGCTCCATGAGCCGCTCCGACCGGATCGCGAAGTACAACCAGCTCCTCCGCATCGAAGAGGAACTGGGCGATGACGCCGTCTTCGGCATCAAGAAGCTCAAGGTGCTCGGCTGATCCAACGGATCATTCAGACCATTTCAAGAAGCCGCAGTGGAGAGATCCGCTGCGGCTTTTTTGTGGATCTTCGTGAGTTCGGCGGGTCGCTTGGCTGTGTGGGCTTTTTGGCACCGCCGAGAACTTAGAGATGATGGAGATCGCGGAGATGAAATGGATTTGGACGCGAATCACGCGGCCTTTATGATCGCTTGATCATTCCAGAAACCCTTCTGCGACCTCTGTTTGCTCAGCGCCTCTGAGGTGGAATGCGTTGATCTACCTGCAAAGCCGATTGAGAGCCCTTTATGATTCGCTGCGTTGAATAGGCATCGCGCTTGCAAAGCGCGGCCACGATCAGCGGTCGCCTTCGATCCGCAGCCTCAATCGACGATCAAACTGCTTCTGCTCACGATCCCGGGCCTGGAGGAAGTTGAGGATTTCCTGCTCAAGCTGGTCGCAGTGCTTGTCCCATTTCTTGGCACCCCGGAGTTCGAGCGTGCTTTCCTTCAGGTCAATGAAACGGATTTCCTCGGCCCCGATGCTGCGAAGCTCTTCCAACTCGCTGCGCAGGCACTCGAAGAAGGCCAGCTCGAAGCCGTTGCCGGCGGACTTCGCGGCATGGAGCAGCGACACGGTCAGCGGTGGGGCCAGCGGCTCCAGTTTTTCAGCGATCGTCTCGCAGCCAATGGTGTGAAGCATTTTCCGCATCCGCTCGAAGAGGTCGTTCAGCGGCAAGAGGCGCAGCGGGCAGCGGTGCTCGAGATACTGGACGATGCCGGAGCGGATGTCGTCGATGAAGGGAAAATCATGCCTCTCCGCCGCCAGCGCAGCACGCCGCAGGGCGTCGCCCAGCCACGCGGTGTCGTAGTCGATCACCTGATAGCGGCCGACTTGCAACGCGGGGCGGTTGCCGATGAGTGAAATCACAAGGAGAGGATCAGCTTGGGAGACGGTGGGTTAGTCCTTGAACAGACGCCGCTGCATGGGATCGCGGGCGGCGCGGCGGGAGAGGGATTGGATTTCCTGGATGAACTGGTCGACGTCCTCGAACTGCCGGTAAACGGAGACGTAGCGGACGTAGGCGACGGGATCGATCTGGTGGAGCTTGTCCATGACCTTCGCGCCGATGGCGGAGGAGGGGACTTCCGAGAGATGGTCCTTGTGGAGATCGGTCAGGATTTCCTCCACCGCACGGTCGAGCCGGTCCATCGGGACGGGGCGCTTCTCGCAGGCCTTGACGAGACCGCTGAGGATCTTTTCCCGGTTCAGGGACTCGCGTGCACCGTCGCGTTTCACGACCCGCAGATCCGTGCGCTCGATCTGCTCGTAGGTGGTGTAGCGATAGTTGCAGTTCAGGCATTCGCGTCGGCGGCGGATCGTCGTTCCATCCTTCGATGCCCTTGAATCGAGCACTTTGTCCTTGAGGGAGCCACATTGGATGCACCGCATGGGAATGCAGAGGGAAGAAACGAATGGCTTGCAGAGTAAAAACCACATGTAGTGGCGTCAACGCGAAAACTATGGCAGATTTAGTAATAAACCGCTCGGTATTCCGGAGTTCCGTAGCGAGGTTTTTGAAATTTCCGGCCACTCCCATCCACTCGACGGCAATCCCATCACGCGGGCACGATCCCTCCTTGATGGAATGGATTTCCGAAACAGTCGGAGCGAAGGGACAAAAGGCTGTTCGAAAAATTGAAGCTCATGATCATGTCCGCCTTCTCTGTCCGCTGAGTCACAGAGGAAACGCCGAGGATGCTGAGAAATCCCAATCAAAGAGGTTCAGCGACCTCATCCTACCTCTGCGACTCCGCGGAAAATGGGCCCACTCTCGCGGTGGAGAAGGAATGATCGGATAGCCTCCAAGGACTCAGCGGCGGCATTTTTCCAGCAGTGCACCGAGGAACCAGGTGATCTGCTCCAGTGCCTCCGCATGCTCCGACGGTGGCAGCACGGAAAGATCCTCGCGGCAGGAGCCGAGCATGTCCTGGGCGGTGTCGAGCGCGCTTTCGAGAGCTCCCTCGTATTCGGCGATGCCGACCAGCACTGGCAGATCGAGCGGCTCCTGGTTGACGATGCGCTTGGTGAGCTTCGAGCGCTGGGCCTCGTTGGAGGTTTCCAGCAGGTTGAGGATCGGCAGGGTCAGCTTGCCTTTTTCAAGGTCGGTGCGGAGCGTCTTGCCCACGACTTCTTCGGAACCGACGAGATCGAGGCAGTCGTCGTAGATCTGATACGCGGTGCCGAGTTTCATGCCGTAGTCGAACAGCCGCTGCTCGGTGTCTGCGGAAGCGCCCGAGAGATGAGCGGCGAGTCCGGTGGCGGAGGCGAAGAGGGCACCGGTCTTCATTTCAAGCACTCGGAAATACTCGGCCTTCGTCAGGGTGAGATCGAAGCGACGCTGGGTCTGGATGATTTCCCCCTGGCAGACCTCGCGCGCGGCTTGGCCGACTTTGCGGCAGATGTCGATGCTGTTGAAGTCGGTGGCCAGACTGAGGGCATGGGAAAAAAGCGCATCGCCGAGCAGGACGGAAAGCCCGGCTCCCCATTTCGCATTCGCCGTGGGAACCATGCGGCGGGTGCTGGCTCCGTCGATGATGTCGTCGTGGACCAGCGTGGCCATGTGGACCAGCTCCAGAATGACTCCGACCTTGAGATGGTCATCGGTCACGCCGCCGGTCGCCCCACCTGAGAGGATCGAGAGCGCGGGCCGGATGCGTTTTCCGGAGGTGTTGCAGACGTAGGAAACGTAGGGCTCGACGGCGGAATCGAAGGCCCGGACCTGATCGCGGATGGAGGCCTCCACGCGCTCCAGTTCGGGGCGGACGAGCTCGAAGGGGAAGCGGTCGCTGCGTGGGGTAGTGGAGGTCTTGGCTGGCATGGCGAAGAAGTTGCCGGAAGGAGCCACAATCCATCCCGGCCCGCAACCCCGGATATCACAGGGCTTGAAAGATCGGGCGGAACCTGCCGTTTCTGGTGCCGATGAAACCGACCGGTTGGATTCTAGCGGGCGCACTGGCCTCAGTGTGCGGAACGGCTTATGGCGATGGCTATGGCGTGAAGTCTGGCAACCCCGTGATTCCTGGTGTGCCCTACGAGGTGCACGATGGCACCCGGCCGCAGCCTCCGATCATCACGACCGGTGGAGCCGTTTCCGTGAAGGCTCCGTCCGATGCCACGGTGCTCTTCGACGGGACTTCCCTCGATGCCTGGACGAATGCCGGCGGCCCTGCGAAATGGGTGATCAAGGACGGCTCTCTCGTGGCCTCGCCTCCCGGGGATCTGAGCACGAAGGAATCCTTCGGCGCAGTGCAGCTTCACTTCGAATGGCGTCTGCCGGCAGGTCGCAAGGTCGATGGCCAGGGCGGCGGCAACAGCGGCGTCTTCCTGATGGGTCTCTACGAGGTTCAGGTCCTCCAGAGCAATGGCAACAAGACCTATCCCGATGGCCAGGCCACCGCGCTTTACGGCCAGCTTCCTCCGTTGGTGAACGCCACCGGCCCGCAGGGCGAGTGGCAGAGCTACGACATCGCCTTCGAGCCTCCGGTTTATGAAGGGGAAAAGGTCGTGAAGCCCGCCAAGGTCACCGTGCTTCACAACGGCGTCTTCACCCAACACGGCGAGCTTTATCTTGGCCCTACGCAGCACAAGAAACTTGCCGCCTATCCGCCCAATCATCCGCTCACCGGACCGATCAAGCTCCAGTTCCACGGCGACCCGATGGAATACCGCAACATGTGGATCCGTCCGCTCGGCGAGCGCGACAAGGGACCGGCCGAGCCGCAGAAGTGAGAGGGTCCGAGCTTCCCTGTTTTTGAAATGAGGCGTCTTCCGCGAGGGGGACGCCCTTTTTGTGAACATCGATCTCAGACGCGCTTTTGGGGCATTCTCAAACTCTACAAATGGAACGGCTGCCCGGAGCCTCCACCATGGTTCTTGCCGCTTGATGGGTAAAATGCCATTACTTCAAGAGAACCATGAAAACGATCCTCATCATGATCACCGCGCTGGTGGGTGTTCCGATTCTAGCCGAAGAGAATGGGGCAGTGGGTCCAATTGGTGCCCCTGTTGAAGACCGAACAACCGGGATTTATTCTCAGGTGCCTTCGATCAATCTCACAACCGCCCAGACGGTCAGCGATGCAGTCAAGCAGATCATCGAGGGCCTGCCGGCAGAGGGACGAAGCTCCTTCGTGGTTGACGTTCCGGAATCGGAGCTGACAAAGATGCAGATGAACAAAGACCTTCGCCTGAGGAACGTTCCTCTTCCAGTTTTGCTCAAGTATCTGGGTGAGGCTTCACCGCTGGGCTACCGACTCTGGAACAACGAATGGCACATCAGCAACCAGCGTTCGGACGATCTCATTGCGGTGAAACACTGGGTATCGGAAGCCGACCTGGAGCAGCTCGGGATCGTGATCGGGAAGGGGCAGACATTCACCGCCACGTCGGGCAAGACTTGGCCTCCGGAAAGTGAATCGAGCGCCTCGTTCGTCCTTCGCTTCCCGGATACCAAGACGAATCCCGAGACCGGAACTCCTTCGGATCGCACGGAAACGATGGTTCTCCGGCTCTATGCCGCCCGGAGCTATCATGAGGAGTTCAATGCGGTCCTGCTGCTCAAGTCGGAAGGCTACGAGAAACTGTCGTTGGAGCGCTGAAACTTTGATCCGAATCGATGCACAAAGTTGCGATGAGCAGACTGATCCATTTACCGGGCTTTTCCAGAAAGCCGTCTGGAATTGTTCCAACGCCAAAGGGATTCAGGCTATCAGGGGTAGTAAACATCTACGGCTACAGATACTTCCATCCGAATCTGGGACGCTGGCTCAGCCGAGATCCAATCGGGGAACAAGGGGGACTGAATCT
>JANOBS010000313.1:0-8133 GCA_031411755.1 Luteolibacter sp.
CGGATTTCGGCGCACTGGCGAAGCTTTTGTCCGGCCCCCTCGTTCCGGGAATGAGGAGCTTCGACCAACCAGTGACCACCACTTGGGCGACAAGGCTTTTCGAGGGCTCGGCGAGGTCCGCGATGTCGTGCGTGTAGGACTCCACGAACACCGCTTTGCGGGCGGTCATCGCCTCGCGATCCAGCAGATCGAGCCCCGGAAGTCCGGCAGGCACTTTCCCGCCGCTGAGCTTCATGATCGTCGGAACGAAGTCGATGATTGAGGCCAGCGTTTCATCATCGCGCTTCGGAGAAACCTTTCCCAACCAGCGCACGAACATCGGCGTGCGGATGCCGAGTTCATAGGGGGAGAGTTTCGCGCGGTTGCTTTTCTGAGCGTGGATGCCGTCCCAGCCGTTGTCGGCCAAATAGAGAATGACAGTGTTCTCCGCGAGCTTCTTGCGGGTCAGATACTCATCGAGTTCCCCGCAGGTTTTGTCGAACCACTCGACCATCGCGTAGTACTGCTCGGCCTCCTTGGTCGGCCCCTTTCCCTGGTAGTGGGAAAGATATTCCTGAGGCGCATTGTGCGGCTGGTGCGGCATCATCGGCGCGTGCCAGATGAAGAACGGCTTCTTCTTTTCCACGGCCCCATCGATGAAATCGTAAATCGGCTGCATGCCCTGACGGCCAATCGTCAGCCCGGCCTCACCGTGACGTCCCTCGGTCGAGGTCATGCCCGAGGTGAACCCGACGTCCGAATAACTCACGTTCCAGAGCTTGCCGGTCTGGAACGTCAGATAGCCTGCATCGCTCATGGCCTTGGGAAGCAGGAAGGAATTTCCCAGCAGCTGCTTCACCAGCGGCGAGCGATCCGCCTTCTTTTCGGGCGCGGCGGACTTCGCCAGATCATTTCCAGTGATACCATGCTCATGCGGAAGCTTTCCCGTGAGCAGGCAGGCCAGCGAAGGAGAGCAGACCGGCATCACGTAGCCGCGGGTGTAAAGCAGGCTCTGCGAGGCCAGACGGTCGAGGTTGGGCGTGCGAACATCCTTGTTTCCCATGAATCCATAGTCCCCGAATCCCTGATCGTCGGAAATGATCAGGATGACGTTCGGTTTGGCTGGCTCATCCGCTGGGAGAAGCCCGAATGGAAAGAGCAGAAGCGACAAGAGAAAGTGCGGAATTTTCATTGATTTGATCGTGATACTTGCCGCCGAGTCGAAATGTTCCAGCCAGTTCTCACGTTCTGGGAATTCGCAGCTACGTGGATCATTTCAGTCTTTCCCATTGAAGCAACTCCATCCTGGCCGGCATCTTCTTGAGACACCAATCCGCGACAAGACTCCATGCGCAGCCTTTTCATTCTCGCCCTAACGATGTCGGCCCTCTCGGCCGCACCTCTGGAAATTTCCGGCATTTATCCCAGCCTGGCCTATTACAATCAGGAAGGTGAATGCGGCACCGGGGCGGTGGTGCCATGGGCAGACCGCCTCTGGGTCGTCACCTACGCACCGCACAAGCCAAAGGGATCCACCGACAAGCTCTACGAAATCACGCCCGACCTGAACCAGATCGTCCGCCAGGAAAGCATCGGCGGCACTCCGGCGAACCGGATGATCCATCCGGAATCGCAGCAGCTCTTCATCGGGCCACACGTGATCGACGCGAAGGGCAATGTCCGCACGATCCAGGTTTCGGACATGTTCGGCCGCCTGACCGGAAATGCGCGCAGCCTGACCGATCCGGCCAACAAGATCCTCTACGCAACGATGGAGGAAGGCATCTACGAGGTCGATGTCCACACGCTCGCCGTCAAGGACCTCTGGATCGACGAACAGCTCCAGATCGGAGGCGAATTCAAGAAAGGCGTCGCCGAGAGCAAATCCGGCCAAAAGGCGAACCTGCCCGGCTATCACGGCAAGGGCTTCTACTCGGCCCAGGGACGCTACGTTTACGCCAACAACGGCGATCATGCCAAGGAGGCCCTCTCCGACCCCACCGTGCCCAGCGGCGTGCTGGCCGAATGGGATGGCAAGGCCGACAAGTGGACCGTGGTACGCCGCAACCAGTTCACCGACGTCACCGGACCGGGCGGCATCATGGGGAAAGCAGAGTCCCCGGACGCTCCCCTGTGGGCGATTGGCTGGGACCATCGCTCGCTCATCCTGATGTGCCTCAGCGAGGGGAAATGGAGCGCGTTTCGCCTGCCGAAAGGCTCGCACTCCTACGACGGAGCCCACGGCTGGAACACCGAGTGGCCGCGCATCCGCGACATTGGCGAAAAGGACTTCCTGATGACCATGCACGGCACGTTCTGGAAGTTCCCGAAGGACTTCAGCCCGAAACATTCCGCAGGCATCACTCCGCGATCGAACTACCTCAAGGTCATCGGCGACTTCACCAAATGGAACGACCGACTGGTCTTCGGCTGCGATGACACGGCGAAGTCGGAATTCCTGTCCTCACGAAAGGCCAAGGGCAAGGTCACCGCGCCGCAATCACAGTCGAACCTGTGGTTCATGCCGCCATCACAACTCGATCACCTCGGACCGGCCATCGGTCGCGGCTCGGTGTGGATCGATGAGCCGGTGAAGGCGGGTGAGCCCTCTGATGCCTTCCTGTTTTCAGGCTACGACCACCGTTTCATTCATCTCAATCACGATCTAACAGTTCCGGTCAGCTTCACCCTCGAAGTCGATCGTGAAGGAAACGGATCCTGGACGAAACTCAGAGAAATCAACGTGGCCCCCGGCAAGGAAACGAGCATCGCTTTCACCAAAGCCGATCTTGGCGCCTGGATCCGGGTGACAGCCTCGAAGGACTGCACCAAAGCCACCGCTGCATTCTCGTATCGCAATGATGACCCGAGGACCGACACCGCCGATCAGATCTTCAACGGCCTTGCCAAGGCAGGCGACACCACAGCGACCGGCGGACTCATTCGTTCCCTCGATGGCGACAAGCGCAGCCTCGGTTTCGCCGCTCGTGCGGTCGATGGCACCTCGCTCGGCTACTATCAGCTCGATGCCGACCTGAAGCTCGTGAAGCAGGCCGACAAAGCCGCGCTCGTAGCCTTCGAGAAAGAGACCGCCATTCCGGAGCCGACGATCATCGCCGACGAAGCCTCCGCGATTTACATCGAGGACGACGGCACCCGGTGGCGCATGCCGAAGGGCGAGTCGTCCGAGCTGTTCGGCAAGCATCGCCTCGTCCGAGAGGTCGCCACCGAACGCGACCTGCTCGACATCGGTGGCACCTTCTACGAGCTCCCAGCTCGCAATGCCGGTGGCGCTTCCCGCATGCGCCCGGTGGCCACCCACAACCGCATGATCCAGGACTTCTGCTCCTATCGCGGACTCTTCATCTGCTCGGGAGTTTCCATGAAGGATGGAGGGAGCAATCCGCACATCATCCAGTCAGATGATGGCAAGACCGCCTTGTGGGCTGGGGCGGTCGACGACGTCTGGAAGTTCGGCAAGCCACGCGGCAAGGGTGGTCCGTGGAAAGATACCGCCGTCACCGCCGGCAAGGTATCCGACCCGTATCTGATGACTGCTTATGATAAAAAATCACTCACGCTTTCGGCCGATGCCGATGTGAAGGTCACGATGGAAGTCGACGTCAGCGGCGCTGGAAACTGGGTCAAGCTCGACACGCTCGAAGCCGCCGCCAACAAGCCGCTGGTCCACGCGTTTCCCGATGCCTTCTCGGCTTACTGGATCCGCTTCACCACCGACAAGGACTGCAAGGCCACGGCCTTGCTGACTTACGAGTGACCCGAGTCTGAGCACTTTCCACCTTCCCGAATGAAACGCCTTCTCCCTGCCCTGCTTGCCTGCCTGCTCTGCCACGTCTCCGCCATGGAGGTCGATGTGGTAATCTACGGCGGCAACTCTGCTGCCGTCATCGCCGCCGTGCAGGTGAAGAAGATGGGAAAATCCGTGATCGTCGTCAGTCCGGACCAACACCTTGGCGGACTCAGCAGCGGCGGGCTCGGCTTCACCGATACCGGGAACAAGGCGGTCATCGGTGGACTTGCGCGCGATTTCTACCACCGCATCTGGCAGCGCTACGACCAGCCCGCTGCCTGGGTTCAACAAAAGAAGGAGGACTATGGGAATGTCGGCCAGGGCACCCCAGCCATGGACGGCGCGAACCGCACCATGTGGATCTTCGAGCCCCACGTCGCCGAGCAGGTGTTCGAGGACTACGTGAATGAGTTCGACATTCCCGTCGCCCGCAATGAATGGCTCGAACGTTCGAAGGGCGTGAAAAAGGAAGGCTCGCGGATCGTTTCCATCACCACCCTCAGCGGAAAGACCTACTCGGGGAAAATGTTTCTCGATACCACCTACGAGGGCGATCTCATGGCCGCAGCCGGGGTCGATTATCACGTGGGCCGCGAAGCCAACTCCGTTCATGGAGAAACCTGGAACGGCAACCAAGTGGGCATCCTCCATCACGACCACCACTTCGGCGCGGTCAAGAAACCGATCAGCCCTTACGTCATTCCCGGCGATCCTAACAGCGGCCTCGTCTTCGGCGTCCAGGCGGGACCTCCCGGCATCCGGGGCGAGGGCGACAAGCGGGTGCAGGCCTACTGCTTCCGCATGTGCCTCACCAACGATCCTGCCAACCGCATCCCGTTTCCAAAACCCGAGGGCTACGATGCGAAGCAATACGAGCTACTCGCCCGCGTCTTCGAGGCTGGCTGGCGCGGCTTCTTTTCCAAGTTCGACCCGATCCCAAACCACAAGACCGACACCAACAATCACGGCCCCTTCAGCTTCGATTTCATCGGTGGAAACTGGGACTATCCGGAAGCATCCTATGAAAAGCGCCGCGAGATCATCCGCGCCCACGAGACCTATCAGAAATGTCTGCTTTGGTTCGCCTCCAACGATCCCCGCGTGCCCGAGGACGTTCGGACCAAGTTCCAGGAATGGGGTTTACCGAAGGATGAGTTCACCGACAACGCCAACTGGTCGCGGCAGCTCTACATCCGCGAGGCCCGCCGCATGATCGGAGGCTTCGTGATGACCGAGAACGAGCTTCTCAAGAAAAAGCCCACTCCGGAATCCGTTGGCATGGGCAGCTACACCATGGACTCCCATAACGTCCGTCGGTACGTCACCGAAAAGGGCAACGTCCAGAACGAGGGCGACATCGGCGTCCACCTGAAGCCCTATGAAATCTCCTACCGCTCACTCGTTCCGAAAAAAGGCCAGGCCGACAACCTCCTCGTCCCCGTCTGCCTTTCCAGTTCGCACATCGCCTACGGCAGCATCCGCATGGAGCCCGTCTTCATGATCCTCTCCCAAAGCGCCGCCACCGCCGCCGTCCTTTCCATCGGGAAAAACACCAGCGTTCAGGATCTTCCCTATGCCGACCTGCAATTACGCCTCACCGCAGACGGACAGGCGCTCCGGCAATGAGCGGCTCAGCTACTTGGATCCACACAGATCATTCGTCACAGCTATCTGATTGCCGATAGGAAAGGAGCAAGCTGGCTCCAGTTCTCATTTCGAAATTCGTGCTTCACCCCAGAAGGGGAAGTGGTGGCCCGAGACGGATTTGAACCGCCGACACCACAATTTTCAATCGCGTGCTCTACCAACTGAGCTATCGGGCCATTCCCTCCCTTGCGGGCGGGCCGGGATTAACGGTGGCAGGCTGGAGTTTGACAACCCGAAAATTGAGAAAAACTCCAGCTTCCCTCACTGCGGCGGATTCCCCCTGAAATCCTGCTCTTGATTCTCGATTCTCGATTCTGAACTCTCCCGGCCATGTCACGCAGCCACCGCATCACCGTGCTCGCCGGAGACGGCATCGGACCCGAAGTCATGAACGAGGCGCTCCGCGTCCTCGACGCCGTCGAAGCCAAGTGCGGCTTCACCGTTTCCCGCAGCTCGCACCTCGTGGGGGGGGCCGCCATTGATGCCACCGGCCATCCGCTCCCGTCGGAGACCGTGAGCGCCTGCGAGCAGGCCGACGGCATCCTCTTCGGCTCCGTCGGCGGACCGAAGTGGGAATCGCTGCCACCGGACATCCAGCCTGAGCGCGGTGCGCTGCTCCCGATCCGCAAGCACTTCGGGTTGTTCGCGAACCTTCGTCCGGGCGTCTGTCTGCCCGCCCTCACCCATGCCTCACCGGTGAAGCAGGAACTCATCGCCGACGGCTTCAACGTCCTATGCGTCCGCGAACTGACCGGCGGTGTTTATTTCGGCACGCCGAAAGGCCGCGAGGAACGCAATGGCGAACCCGTCGCCTTCGACACCATGGTATACATGAAGAGCGAGATCGAGCGAATCGCCCGCGTCGCCTTCACCGCCGCCATGGGCCGCAAGAAGCAACTGCTCTCAGTGGACAAGGCCAACGTGCTCGCCTCCTCCGTGCTGTGGCGTGAGACCGTCGTGGAAATCGCCAAGGAGTTCCCCGAAGTCCAGCTCTCCCACATGTATGTCGACAATGCCGCGATGCAGCTCATCAAGCGCCCCGGCTCATTCGACGTGCTGGTGACCGAGAACCTTTTCGGCGACATCCTTTCCGATGAAATGGCGATGATTTCCGGCTCGCTCGGCATGCTGCCCTCCGCCTCGCTGGGTCAGCAGAAGGAGAGCGGCCTCTACTTCGGACTCTACGAACCGTCGGGTGGTTCGGCTCCCGACATCGCTGGCCAGGGCATCGCGAATCCGATCGCGCAGATCCTTTCGCTCGCGATGCTGCTGCGTTTCTCGCTCGGCGAAAACGAAGCGGCGGAGGCCGTGGAAGCCGCCGTGGCCGCGACGATCAACGATGGCTATCGCACGGGCGACATCGCCACCGGAGCCGCAGGTGAGATCCGCGTGGGCACCACCGCGATGGGTGATGCGGTGCTGGCGAGGCTGTGAGGATTTCCCGCTGGGAGCCCGTTCAGGTGCCGGGCTTCCAGACGATGTATTCCTTCAGGACCATGTGACCTTGGGCGCGACCCGGGCCATCAGCCTTGCCGGTCAAGGTCGTGACCGTGTCCAGTTCCTGCTTCAGAACGAGGGGCTGGATCAGCGACATCCAGACCTTGCCGCCGGTGATGCTCATTTCCGCCATAAATCCCTCAGACTTGCGATAGCCCGAGCATTGTCCGCTGATGGAGAAACGTCCGCAGGGATGACCGTCGAGGGCCTCGACAGCTTCGAAAACAAGCTCCAGGTGGCCCTTCATTTCAGGTGTGACCGTCACCAGGGCCATCTCCTCGTCCTTGAGGGAGAGCTTCGAACCTTCCTTCCATCGCGTTTTCCCGAACCAGAACTTGCGCGCAGCCAGGCCGCGCTGGATCAGCGCCTCGTCGTCGAATCCCGTTTCGAGCTCCTTCAGTTTGACCATGCGCATGAAGTCCTGGTCGCGCTCCGCACGCCATTTTCCCTCGGTCAGTTGAAGCACACCAGAGAGGGATTCCGCCACCTGCCGGGTGGGTGGCGCGTCCGCTGGAGCGACAGGAGCGACAGGAGCGGCTTTCGCGGGAGCAGGAGCCTTCGTCGGTGGCACGGCCTTCGGATTCGCGGCAGGGGCAGCAGGCAGCATCGATGCCGGTGAAATGACGGCCTTTTCGTAGGAGAAGTTGATGCGGTTGTCCTTCCGCGTCCAGGTGCCGGCCTCCTCGGTGGTGGTGGTGGAGGTCCCCATCTCCGGACCGAAGGCGGTCTTTCGGGACACCCGGACGTCGATGAACTGCATCGAACTCGTGGTCCGGCACTCGACGGATTTCGGAAACGGCAGGTCCTTGCGGAAGCGGACACCTTCCTCATTCCGATCAATCAGCGCCTCCAGGGTCTTGTCCATTTCCCCTCCGGAAGTGGCGCCGGAAGCCGCCGCCCCGGCCGCAACCTTCGCCTTTGCCGCCAGCTCCTTGACCTTCTGGCAGGAGACGAGCAAGACGCAGGAAAACAGGACGAAGAGGAGCGGACGCATGGGAAAAAGTCAGTTGGGTCTCACACAGTCAGATGTTCCGGCACTCGAGACTCTGGTCCATTTCAATCGCAGGGTTCTCCTCGCGGGACTCGCCAACGATGACCGCCGGCACGCCCGCCACCGTGGTATGTGCCGGCACATCGGCGAGCACCACGCTGCCCGCGCCGACCTTGGCGCCGGTGCCGATTTCCACGCGACCGAGGAT
>JANOBS010000314.1:0-7669 GCA_031411755.1 Luteolibacter sp.
GATGATTGACAAAGACCATCCCTGTCTCGATGCGGCTCGCGAGTCGTTTGCCACGCTCAATGTCCTGAGTGAATACGGAGCCTCCCAATCCATAATCGGAATCATTCGCGAGCGCGATGGCCGCATCCTCATCTTTGACTCGGAAGAAAAGCGCGACGGGGCCGAAAAACTCCTCGCGATAGGCGGGATTGTCAGGACTGATGTCCGTTAGGATCGTCGGTTGCATGAAGGCCCCGGGGCGGTCCATGCGTTTCCCGCCGAGCACGAGTGTGGCACCGTGGGCGACGGCTTCATCGACCTGCTTCAGGAGTTGCAACAAAGCGGCTTCGGTGGAGAGCGGGCCGAGTGTGGTGCTCTTGTCCATCGGATCGCCCGGCTTGAGAGCTTCCATGGCCGCCTTGAATTTCGCGAGGAAACTGTCCGCCAATGCTTCGACGATGATGAAGCGCTTCGCGGCGATGCAGCACTGGCCCATGTTGTTCATCTTTGCCCACAGCGCCCAAGTGAGTGTCTTGTCCAGATCGGCATCTTCCAGCACGATGAAGGCATCACTGCCGCCCAGCTCCATGGTGGTTTTCTTGACATTCTTCCCGGCTCTTTCGGCCACGCCTCTCGCCGCTGCCACGCCACCGGTTAGGGCCACGCCCCGGATGCGTGGATCATCGATCACGGCAAGCACCTGGTCATGGGAGATGAGCAGGTTGGTGTAAGCACCCGCCCGCGCTCCAGCCTCCCGCCAGAGCTGCTCATAGGCGATGGCGCACTGGGGCACGGTGCCCGAGTGCTTCACCATTACGACATTGCCCGCCATGAGATTCGGACCGGCGAAGCGAGCGAGTTGGTAATACGGGAAATTCCACGGCTGCACGCCAAAGAGCACCCCGAGTGGGCTGCTTTCGACCACCGCTTCACCGGATTCCGGAATCAAGCGCTCCGTCGCGAGAAAGCGCTCAGCGTGTGTCGCATAGTAATCGAGGATGTCCGCGCTGAGCTTCACCTCACCGAGCGACTCGGCGAAGAGTTTCCCCATTTCAAGCGTCATCGGCCTTGCGAACTCCTCCGCCCGCTCACGCATGATGGCGGCTGCTTTGGAGACGATGACTGCCCGCTCGGCAAAGGTCAGGGTCCTCCATGCGTCGAAACACGTCGCCGCAGTGGTGATGGCCGCTTCAAGCTGCTGATCGGTGTGTTCGTCGAAGCTCTTCACAAGCTCGCCGTTGTAGGGATTGATGCTCTGGTAACTCATGGTTCTCAGAGTGCGGCGGCACGTCCTGCGTGGCGATGGGGTGAAACCCGACTTTACCAATCGGTTCGGACCAAGATCCTTGGCGTGAATGGGAACTCCTGTCAGGGACTCATCCTGAGCGTCCCTAGCGGGCTTCGCTTCAGGGCTGTTACCCTTGCCCCGGCCCAACGAGAGTCCGAAGCTTCATCGAGGTGGACTCGTTGCAGTACGGGCAGCGGAAGCGGTTCTTCAAGAGGATCGCAGCCGCGACCCGCAGCCGGTGACTGCCAAGGGCCGTTCTGGCACGGCGGTGTTTCGAGCAGTTCTTTGGGGCAAGCACCGCCGTCCGGCACAAGGGGCAGCCGGTGCGGCAGGCCGCGATCCATTGCAGGATCACCAGCAGCCCGGTGAGAACCACGAGGCCGACACCGAGGGTCAACGCCTGACGATCACCCGTCAGCACCGAGTAGGCCAGCAAACCGGCTGCGATCGGAGCACAGAGGCGGCCACCCAACAACAGTGCGGCCGCGAACCGAAAGCTCCTGACATCGGACGCCGAGCGTGAATGGTGCATCTCTTTTGACGTAAGGGTTGTGGTGGGAGGCGGTCCGGGCCTCAACGAAGCCCCAGCGAATTGAGAAGACTTGCGTCGATGTAACCCGTCGCGCGGAGTCCCTGATCCTGCTGGTAGCTGGCGATCGCGCGTCGCGACTGTGTTCCGATCTGACCATCGACATAGCCGCGATAGTAGCCGAGCCTTGAAAGCTCGCGCTGGACCGAGGAGTTCACCTGGCCGCCCTGGTAGGACTCATTGCGGAAATACTCCCGTGGCGCGGCTTCACGGGTGGCATAGTATCTCACCTCGGGGCGCTCGTAGTAATAGGCCGAATTCGGAGGTCCGTAGTAATATCCCCGCCCGGCATATCCGGTGCCAAGGGTCAGGGAGAATCCGGAGCGGGGCCGCGAGGCGTAGGCCTGCCGATCACGACCGTCTCGATCGCCCTGATCATTCTGGTGGTCATTTCTGGCCTTCGATTCCTGTCCGTGCGAGGTCTTGAACCCTTTCGGACCTTTGGCTTGGGCGTTCTGGGGGAGCGCCAGCAAACCGACAAGGATCATGAGGGCGGCGCCAGGGATTCTGGAAAGAAGACGGGATGGAGTGATCATGGCTTGAAATGACAAGGTCGTGGTCGATTGGATTTCGCGGTCCTCAGACCGATCGAAGTATATTCCACGTCCAGCAAACCGCCATGGGGTCAATCCCTACCGGCCACCCTCAACTTGGGTCGGGGTCAGAAGCGCAACCTAACTGTCTTGCCGACGTCCTCGCTTCGAACTCTGGCGCGAACGCATGATTTTCGGGACTCGACCCTTTTTCAACTTTCCTGTCCTTGCTGACTTCGTCGGTTCGTCATGACAGGAAAGGACGGATTTCCAATGTCCGGCCAGCCCCAGAACTTAAACCTGAAACTCCGATGATCCGACACTCCCGCCTTTTCGTGCTCGCCGCCTGCGCGGCACTCGCTTCCTGCCAGGTTGGCCAGACCCCAAAATCGTGCTGCGCTGGCATGCCGCCCTACAAGGGCTCGGCTGCCTTTGAACGCATGAAGACACTGGTCGGCAAGTGGTCGTCTGATTCTCCGATGATGGGGAAAATGAACACGGAGTTCCGCATTCTCGCTGGAGACTCGGTGATCGAGGAACGTTTCGCCGAGGGCACGCCGATGGAGATGCTGAGCGTCTATCACGACGTGAACGGCAAGCTCACCATGACCCACTACTGCATGCTGCGGAACCAGCCTAAAATGAAGCTGGTGAAGAGCACGGCGGACTCGCTGACCTTCGACCTGGCCCCAACGCCTGGCCTGAACCCGGCAAAGGACAAGCACATGCACGGAGCGACCTACACCTTCCTCGACGCAAACCATTTCAAGCTAGAAGGCGTCTCGTGGGAGAACGGAAAAAGCAGCCCCTGCGGCCCTCCGGTGGTCTTCACACGCCAGTAAGCGGCCGAGATCGCCAGCGTTTCACGGACCCGGAAAGGTAGCGATCTGACCGAACTTGCCGGCCCGTCACCTAATCAATCCTTCTTCTCCGCCTTCGCTTTCGCAGGGGCGGCGAGCTTCGAGCCGGGCGCCGGGAGTTTCGCCTGCGCCTTCTCCCAATCGGGATTCAAAGTGGCTTCGCGGATCGTAAGGTTGCGGAACTCGGCTGAGGCACCGCCGACCGTGAAGCCCGGTGACATCTTCTGGCTCTTGAACAAGTCACTGGCTCCCCAAGCCACGAGGTCATCGATCTTTCCAAGCATCTTATCGCCCACCATCTCGAGGCGGACCTTGTGCCATCCAGCACCGAGATCGGCAGCGAAGCGGGCGAAGACGACTGACTTGTCCGGCCCCTCGTGATCGTTGTCATCGCGCTGGATCGTGACCAATTTCGGGGTGATCAGGATGCGGGCCATGTGATCCTTGACGCCGTTGATCGAAAGGGTGGTGACGCGGGCTCCATCAAGGCGGACCTCAACCTCGATGACGAAGTCCTGCAACTGATTAGGCAGGCGGGTCACCGCGCCATGCTGGTCGGCCTCCAGTTCGGAGCCACGCAGGACGCCGTTCGCCAGCTCCCATTTTCCCTTCGCGGACTTCCACGGCGCGCCGGGGGCCTGGTCGAGCTTGGTTTCGTAAATGACCTTGCCGGGAATCGCGAGGAGGGCGCTGTCCTCGGCGTGGAGGCCACAGAGAGTGAGAGGCAGACCGACGGCAAGGAGAGCGAGGGCTTTCATAGGTGATGGCATTTAGGCAATCCCTTGCCCGGGGTCAACAAGGACGTGAAAATGGAGAGTAGCCGAACGTAGGACAACGGTTCATCGCCCATCCGACTTCCCCACGAAGCACGGTCAGTTGTGCTTCTTCTGGGTCGCCGTGTATTCACTGGGAAGCATGAACGTCCAGCCTTTCGACTTCAGGAAATCGAGAATGGCGGCGTAGTCCCGGAAGCCTTCTTCACTGAAGCCCATCGGGTGGAACTGGATGGCCGCGAAGGTGAGCTCCGGGCCGTCCTTCCTGGCGTAGTCCTCCTTGAACTTTTCGAAATTCGGTTTGCCGGTGCCGTCATGTTCACCGCGCAGGGTCATGGGGAGAAGAATCTTCCCTGTCATCGCTTTGGTAGATGGTGCTCCAGGGTTGCAGAAGATGAGCTTGAGTTCGGAGATCTCATTGAGGGCTTTCGCGGTGTCCTCATCCATCGCGTTGAAGGGGCTTCCAAAGATCGTGAAATCCTTTCCAATCGCCCGTTTGTAGGCTGCCTGAGCCCTTTTCAGGTGCTCGATCTGGTGGTCGTAGCCGGAGTTGCCAAATTCGGATTTTTCCTTTCCGTCCTCGGTCCAGCGCTTGTGGTCCCAACCATGGTTCCAGAATTCGACCTTGCCAGTTGCGTCCCATTTTTTCAGCCAATCTCCATAGTCGGAGCCCTGCTTCTCAAACGACTCGGCGATGATGCCGGCGGAGACCTTGATGCCCTTGTCGTTGGCGATCTTGAAACAGCGGTCCCATTTCGCGTTCACCGCCGTGACATCGTCGGTCTTGACGATGACGATGCGCTGGGTGGCGGAGAAGGCCGGGATCGCGAGCAGCAATAAAAGGGTGAGGGCTTTCATGGGTTTCTTGGAAATGGAGAAGCGAGCAGAGCACGGAGAATGAAGCTGGTCGCTCTCCAGGACACTCGAACCTGTAGTTTCCCGGAATCAGTTTGCCCATCAAATCCATGGTTCAAACCGAAGAACGACCTGTCCCAACGTATTTAATTGCCCGGAAGCAAAGGGCGACTTGAAGTGATCCAAATCCAGCGACTTCCATGAAAATCCCATTTTTTCCGATCGCGACTTTGCTGCTCATTCCTCTCCCGTTGATTCACGCCGCTGGCGAAATCAAGCCCGCCGCAAAGACGAACATCCTCTTCATCCTCTCCGATGACCACAGCTATCCGTTCATCCATTGCTACGGGCGCGAGGAAATGAAGACACCAAACCTCGATCGCTTTGCAGCGGAAGGCGTGATGTGCCGTCGCATGTTCACCGGTGCGCCACAATGCGTGCCATCGCGCGCAACGATCATGACCGGGCGTTCGCCTGTGGCCGCGCGCATCACGCGTTTCTCGTCACCCCTGCCACGTGACGAGATCACGTTTCCCGAGATCCTGAAGAAGGATGCGGGCTACTTCGTGGGCTGCTGTGGTCGGACCTACCATCTGGATGGCTCCGGCAAATCGCCTGAATCGGAAGAGGTGTTCAATGAGTATCATCTGCGCACCTTCAAGGATCGTTTCGATTACGTCGACGCCAGCGGACAGGAGTCCGTGCCAGCGAAGATGAATGAGTTCTTCGACCAACGTCCGAAGGACAAGCCCTACTTCCTATGGGTCGGCTTCAGTGATCCCCATCATCCCTGGAACTCTGGCAAGAATCCGCCGGACCCGGCGAAGCTCGTCGTCCCTGGGTTTCTCCCCGATCTGCCCGGAGTTCGCGCGGATCTCTCGGCTTACGAGGGCGAGATCGAACATTGTGACAGCGACTTCCAGCGAGTGCTCGACATCGTCAAGGAACGGGCGGGATTGGAGAACACGCTCGTCATTTTCATGGGTGACAATGGCATGGCCTTCCCAAGCGGCAAAGGATCCCTGCATGATCCAGGCCTGAACGTTCCACTTCTGGCGTGGTGGCCAGGAGTGATCAAACCTGGCGGCGATTCCAGCGCGCTCATCTCCGGTGAGGACATCGCGCCTACCTGCCTCGAAGCCGCAGGACTCAGCGTGCCCGAGCGGATCAGCGGTGTGAGCTTCATGGCACTTCTGAAGGGCGAGACCTTTGTCAAAGAGCGCAAACACATCTTCGCCGAGCGCGGACCTCACGGCGGCGCGACCTTTGACGAACACACCACCTCAAGCGGCGTTGACTACAGCCGCTGCGTGCGGAGCGCCCAATACAAGCTGATCTACAACGTCACTCCCAACCTGCGATACACACCCGTGGACAGCGGCGGCAATCCGGGATGGAAGGACATCACCAAGGCGCATGAGGAACAGAAGCTCGAGAGCGAGTTCGAGACTCTCTGGTTCAAAAGTCCACGCCCGGTTTACGAGCTCTACGATCTGACTGAGGACCCGAACGAACTGCACAACCTTTATGGCCAGAAGGGATTGGAGGCTGCGACGCATGAACTCAAGGCCGCGCTTCAGAAGAAGATGATCCTGGATTTCGACTACCTTCCGCTGCCTTTAGGTCCGAGTGACGATGACGGTCGCAAGGCGAACAGGAAATCCAAGGGGGATCCCTCACGCTCCGCCATGTTCAAGAAGCTGGACACCGATCACGACGGCAAGCTGAGCAAGGTCGAGTTCAGCACGAATCGTCAACCAACCGATGCCGAGGGTTGGTTCAAGGCTCGTGATGTGAACTCCGATGGCTTCCTCGATGAGGCTGAATACACAACGAGCACCGTATCGCATCCACCGAAGCCCTGACGACAGATTGCGCGATCTCATCCACGAGGGTTGATCATGGAGCGGTAAAAACCTCCCTCGCAGTGCAAGTCGGCCGCGATATCATCCGTTTGTGACTTGGATCTCATCCACACCGGTCCGCTGACATTTCCCACCGATCCCCTCCTTTCCATGAACCTGTATCGAAATACGTTGAATCTGTTGTCATCGACCACCATCGCCGCCTTGGTTGTTGGAAGCACAGAGAGGGTGATGGGGGTGGAAAAGGATCCAGCGACTGGGGGAGGTGGGAAGAAACTACTGGTCTATGTCCTGGCGGGACAGTCGAACATGCAAGGCCATGCAGCGGTGTCGACGTTGGCCTACCTGCAAAAGCCTGCGTATGTGCCGACGATGGAGGAGTGGGCCATGATGACCAGTGGGCTCGATCGTCAGGTCCGCCAGAAGTCGGAAGCTGGCATCACCGAGAAGCTCCTCAAGGACCCGGCCAATGCAAAGCTTGGAAAAAAGGAGCTCGGGGAACTTGTCCAGAAGGCCCTTGCGGCAGAGGTGGAGAAGGCGCGCAAGGATGGCTACGAAGAATTCAAGAAGCGTCAGACCGATCCCGCCCGCGCAGCCCGCGACAAGGAGCTGGCCGCGATTTTCACTCCGAACCTAACGGATCAGAAAGTCCTCGAGACCGCCGCCCTCATCAAGCCCATGAAGAGCTCGCTGGACATCGCGACCGAATGGGAGAAAAAGCTGGCGCTTCCGGTCGGCAAGCACACCTGGATCGCAGCCTATGGCGGCGTCAATCGGGGTGCTGAACCCGGCCTTGCCACTGGCCCTTTGAGCGTTGGCTATGGGGCGAATCCGAACGACATCGGGCCGGAATACGCGTTCGGGATGATGCTGGAGAAGCACCTCGACCAGCCGGTTCTCATCATCAAGACCGCCTGGGGCGGCAAG
>JANOBS010000315.1:0-4151 GCA_031411755.1 Luteolibacter sp.
CGATCAAACCCTTTCAGGGCGAACGCGGCGACGAATGCCAGAAGGACCTGCTCCGCCACTGCCGCGAGCGGGACATCGACATTACCTGCCCTTGGGAGGATCTCGATGAGGAGGTGCGCGAATGGATCTACTACGGAGACAGTAGTAAAAAGGGGGGCACGGGCGGCTCGCCCGTGGACATGGAAGATCTGGAGGAACTCTGGCGCGACGGGAAATGGTACGGCGTGAAGGGCTTCTTCGACTGGCTGGAGACCAAGGCCTACAAGATGCACGTCCGCGTCTTCCTCAGCCGCTACCGCTCCTACACCACCTGCCCGGACTGCCGGGGCAAACGCCTCCAGCCCGAGGCCCTCTGCTTCAAGGTCAGTGGCAAAACCCTCCCCGACCTCTGGGCCCT
Source organism: Luteolibacter sp. (assembly GCA_031411755.1). Classification (GTDB taxonomy): domain Bacteria; phylum Verrucomicrobiota; class Verrucomicrobiia; order Verrucomicrobiales; family Akkermansiaceae; genus Luteolibacter. The sequence goes on from JANOBS010000315.1 coordinate 398, forward strand.
TCCCGTCTCCGATCTCCAGCTCTGGTTCTCTTCCCTGATCACCGATCACCGATCACCCGATCCTTCCTTACAACTCATCCTCACCGAGATCACCACCCGCCTCCGTTACCTCGACGAAGTCGGCCTAGGCTATCTCACCCTCGACCGCCAGACCCGCACGCTTTCCGGCGGCGAGATCGAGCGCGTCAACCTCACGACCTGCCTCGGCGCCTCTCTAACAGGAACCTTGTTCGTCCTCGACGAGCCAACCGTCGGCCTCCATCCGCGCGACATCCATCGCCTCGTCGGCATCATGCACGGCCTGCGCGACAAGGGGAACACCCTCGTCGTCGTCGAACACGAGGAAGCCGTCATGCGCGCCGCCGACCACCTCATCGACCTCGGCCCCGGCGCAGGTCAGCATGGCGGAGAAATCGTCTACCAAGGGCCGATTGAAGTTCCAAGTTCCAAGGGCCAAGTTCCAAAGAAGAGGCCTTCCCAATCCCCAATCCCCAATCTCCAATCTCCGATCGCCTCCGGCACTCTTCCATGGCTTTCCGGTGCACGCTCAATCGCCATTCCGAAGACCCGCCGCAAGCCCGGTAAGGCGAAGCTGGAGATCCGCGGAGCCTCGCGGCACAACCTCCGCAAGCTCGACGTCACCGTCCCGCTCGGCCTGTTCTGCTGCCTCACCGGGGTTTCGGGCTCCGGGAAATCCACCTTCGTCCACGACGTCCTCTACCTGAACCTCGCCCGCAAGTTCGGCAAGGAGGTCGATGGCGATGCCGCCCGCGTTTCCGAACTACTGGGAACCCCGTATCTCGGCGGTGTCGAGCTGGTCGATCAGTCGCCGATCACCCGAACGCCGCGCTCGACCCCCGCCGTGTTCCTCGGGGCCTTCGATCCGATCCGCCAGCTCTTCGCCAACACCGAAGACGCCAAGGCCCGCGATCTCAACACCGGCTTCTTCTCGTTCAACTCCGGCGACGGTCGCTGCGACCGCTGCGCCGGTGCGGGCTTCGAGAAGGTCGAGATGCAGTTCCTGTCCGACCTCTACGTCACCTGCCCGGATTGCAGTGGCCGACGCTTCAAGTCCTCCACGCTCGACATCCACTACCTCGGAAAATCGATCGCCGACATCCTCGAACTGACCGTCGATCAGGCCATCGCATTCTACGCGGCGGATGGGGTTCCCACCCAGTTCCAGAAACGCCACAGCCAGATCGTGAAACTGCTCTCGCCGCTCGCGGAGGTCGGCCTTGGTTACCTGAAACTAGGCCAGCCGCTCAACACCCTCTCCGGCGGCGAATCCCAGCGCATCAAGCTCTGCCAGCTGCTCGCCGAGACCGACGCCCAGTCTCCGAACGCCAAGGGCAAGCTCCTCATCCTCGACGAGCCGACCACCGGTCTTCATTTCACCGACATCGAGCGACTCCTCGGCGTGTTCCAGTCGCTCGTCGATTCCGGCCACTCGCTACTCGTCATCGAGCACAACCTCGACGTGATGAAATGCGCCGACTGGATCCTCGACCTCGGCCCCGAAGCCGGCGCGAAAGGCGGCCAGCTCGTCGGCGAAGGCCCGCCCGAACACATCATCACCCTCGGCACCGAAACCGCCCGCTTCCTCAAGCCAGTGCTCCGGAGTGGCGACACTCCTGTCGCCAAAAAATCTTCCTCTGCCCAATCCGCAATCCGCAATCCGCAATCTGCAATCGAATTGCGCGGCGCGCGCCACCACAACCTCAAGAACATCTCGATCGATATCCCGCGCGACCAGTTCGTCGTGATCTCCGGCCTCAGCGGTTCCGGGAAGTCCACCCTCGCCTTCGACATCCTCTTCGCCGAGGGCCAGCGACGTTTCCTCGACTCGATGTCGGCCTACGCCCGCCAGTTCGCCGAGCAGTTGGAAAAGCCCGAGCTCGATCTCCTTGCCGGACTTCCTCCCACCGTCGCGATCGAACAACGCGTCTCCCGAGGCGGCGGAAAATCCACGGTCGCCACCGTGACAGAACTCTGGAACTTCATCCGCCTGCTCTACTCGAAGCTCGGCACCCAGTTCTGCCCCGACTGCCAGGTGCCGGTGGAAAAGCAATCGGTCGCCGCCATCGAGAACACGATCCGCACCTATTTGAAAAAGGGTCCGGTCTCGATCCTTGCCCCCGTCATCCGTGGCCGCAAAGGCTTCCACACCGAAGTCGCGGAATGGGCCTTCAAACAGGGATATACCAGGCTTCTAGTAGACAAGCAGTTCAAGGACGCCGAGAACTTCCAACGCCTCGAACGCTTCAAGGAGCACGACATCGATGTGGTCGTAGCCGAAGTTCCAAGTTCCAATGGCCAAGTTCCAAGCAAGTCTTCACCGATCACCGATCACGGATCACTCGGCACACTGATCCCCCGAGCGCTCGAAATCGGCAAAGGCACCATCAAACTCTACGCCGACAAGAAGTTCCTCATCCTCTCCAGCGAAGCCAGCTGTCCGTCCTGCCGGAAGTCCTTTGAGGAACTCGACCCACGCCTGTTCTCCTTCAACTCGCCCCATGGCTGGTGCCCGGATTGCCGGGGCCACGGACTGGTGCCGAAGCGCCGGCGCATGCTCGACACCTCGCGCTTCGATTCCGTCCTAGAGGCGGAACTCGATGCCGACCGCGCGATCGATCGCATGGAGGACGAGGAGCTCGTCGAGTGCCCCGCCTGCAAGGGCGCGCGACTCAACCGCATCGCCTCCTGCGTCCAGCTCGCCGGCACGCCGATCCGCGATCTTTCCCGGCTCGCCATCGACCACGCCACCACGCATTTCGAAAAGCTCTCGTTCAAGGGCGACCGCGATGCCCTCATCAGCCGCGACATCATCCCGGAGATCCGCCAGCGGCTCTCGTTCCTCAGTGAGGTCGGCCTCGGCTACCTCCAGCTCGATCGCTCCGCGAAAACACTTAGCGGCGGGGAAAGCCAGCGCATCCGCCTCGCCGCCCAGCTGGGATCGAACCTCCGTGGCGTGCTCTATGTCCTCGATGAACCGACCATCGGCCTCCATCCGCGCGACAACGCCGCGCTGCTCGACACCCTCATCGCCCTGCGCGACAAGGGCAACTCGCTCATCGTCGTCGAGCACGACGAAGACACCATCGCCCGCGCGGATCACCTCATCGACCTTGGTCCCGGCGCTGGCCGTCTAGGCGGGGAAATCGTCTATCAGGGGCCGCCGCCTGAAGTTCCAAGTTCCAAGGGCCAAGTTCCAAAGAAGAGGAAGAGCGCGAAGTCCTCCACTTCACTGAAAACTGAAAACTTCAACCTAGCAAACTCACCGACTTACCGCGCCTTGTCCCATCCGATCGTCCACCCGACCCGCGGTGAGCGTCGGTCGGTGAAGAAGGATCATCCGTTTTTGAAGATCAATGGCTGCTCGGCGAACAACCTGAAGAACCTGGATGTCGCGATTCCGCTCGGACGGCTCACGGTTCTAACAGGCATCTCCGGTTCCGGAAAATCGTCGTTCATACACGGCTGCCTCGCCGTGGCGGCGGCGGGCAAGAAGCAGTCGAAGTCGGCCACCTACAAGTCGGCCACCGGTTTCGAGAAGATCCAAAATGTTTACGAAGTCGATCAGTCGCCGATCGGAAAAACCTCCCGTTCCTGTCCGGCGACGTATGTGAAGATCTTCGACGACATCCGCGCGCTTTACGCCCAGCTCCCCGAGTCCCGCATGCGCGGCTTCGAGGCCTCGCGCTTTTCCTTCAACACCGAAGGCGGCCGCTGCGCCGACTGCGGCGGCAAC
>JANOBS010000316.1:0-4030 GCA_031411755.1 Luteolibacter sp.
TCCGGTGATGCCGTTGTAGTTGATGGTGGTGGGGGTGCCGCTGATGGCGGTGGTGGCGGTGGCGAGCACGTATTCGCCTGCGGCGGGAGTGGCCGCGGCGGTGAGATCAAGGATGTTGCCGCTGGTAAGTGTGAGCGTGCCGGTGATGACAGTGGTGTCTTGGGCACCTGCGGTGGCGGCGACGGCGAGGGCGTGTGTTGCACCAGAGGCGATGCTGACATTCCCACCGAAGTTTCCGTTCCCGGACAGGGTGCCTGCATTGACGCTGACGGCCGTGGCTCCGAGGGAGCCTGTAACAGCAAGCGTGCCGGCACTGACGGTGGTGGCGCCGATGTAGGCGTTGGCGGTGCCAGAGAGAGTCAGGATGCCGCTGCCGATCTTGGTGAGCCCCAAGGTTCTGCCTGCACCAGAATCGGTGATGGTTCCCGAGAACGAGCTGGTGGTGTCGTTGGCACCGACCGTGAGGACCGAAGCAGAGGTTGCGGCGGCGGTATTGGTGATTCGGGTCGCGAAGGTACCGGCGTTGACGGTCAGGCCGTTGATGGTTTCGTTGAAACCATTGAGGTCGAGGATGTTGGTGGCGTTTGGATTAGTGCCATTGATGGCGAAGGCAACGTTGCCCGCGCTGGCACCATCAGGAATCACGTTTGAGGCACCGAGACGCAGCGTGGTCGAGACGCCGGTGAACCCCGCGTTATTGTAGTTGCTGTTAAAAATCGTCGTGGCACCGGTGTAGTTGTTGGCGGTGTTGGAAAGGACGAACACTCCGGCTGAATTGTTGGCGCTGTTCATTCCATAGAAGTCGATGCCAAAGCCGCCTGTGATCTGGCCGCTGAGGGTGCTGGTCGAGCTACCGAACTTTCCGATCCGCGAGTTACCCGCCAGGGTGATGGGGCCTGACAAGTTGGTGGCGCCGTCCAAGCGGATGGCTCCGTCGTAATTGTTTTGACTATCGCCGGGCTCGAGGAAGCCGATACCGGAAATGGTGATGTTGTTCACGTAGGTTCCAGCAATGCCAGGGAAAAGCTGACCGCCGCCCGAGCCGTTTCCGACGACGGTGATCGCGGTGTTCGGAGACATAGCGCCGGTCACGTTGGCATTGATAAAGCGAGTTTGGTTGCCACTGATTAATGTGGGTCCGCTGTAGTTTGTCCCGCCACCCTGACTGGTGAAATCCTTGCCACCGTCCAAGGTAAGTCCACCGCCACCCGTGATGTTCGCGACCGTGCCAAGGGTTAAGTTGGTGCCGCTGCTGTATCGGAAGGTTGCGCCTGTGGAGATGGTGATGGCGGAGTTGTAAGCAGCCACCAAGTTTCCGGTGACCCGCAAGGTGCCGCCGGTGATGCTCGTCGTGCCGGTGTAGGTGTTGGCTCCGCCAAAGACGGTGGTGCCGATGCCGTTCACGACCATTGCGTTTACGCCGTTGGCCAAGAAGGGTGATGTGAAGGTGACCGTGCCGGTGTTGTAGTTGTTGATGACGAACGTGTCCGCGGAGTTGACGGATTTGAGCCCGGCACCACCGGCGTTCCCCGTGATCTGATAGTTGTTGGAACCGCCGAAGTTCCAGATGTTGTTGCTCAGGACCACACCGGAATTCAGCGTGAGGAGACCGCTGCCGCCCGTCGTGTCCACCGTGATGCTCTTGGTTGACCTACTGGCAGTAATGGCGAGGGAGGAACTGCCGTCACCGCCAAGGCCGTTGTTGTCAATGCGATAGTCGGTGGTGGATGAAGTCGCCGTAGTGCCAGGAAGGAGCGTGGTGGTGATGTCGCGAATCACTTGGTTCGAGCCATTCACTTTCGCCAGACCGAATCCGGTCGTGTCGGTGACGGTGAAGCCGTTGGTGAAGGTCGGCGCGGCCCCGAACGCAACCACGGACGTTCCAAGGGTGGAGGTGGAGGCGTCGGCCAAGCCGGCGGCCGTGTTGAAATTAAGCGCGGAGTTCGCGCCAGTGGTGACTGTGCCGCTGGTGATGGTAAGGGTTCGGTTCGCACCGACCAGAATGGTGCTGGCAGTGTTTGCGGCAGTGGTCAGGCTGGCCACTGTCTGAGTGGCGGAACCTGCCGCGCCCGCAAGCTGGAGGGTGCCGCCTGTAGGGCCGCCGGCGATCGTCATGGCAGCACTACCGGGCTGATACGTGGTTCCCAAGCCCATATTCAAGGGCGTTGTCGAGGGAAGAATGTTGCTGGTGGTGGTACCAAATCCCAAAGCCAGCGTGCCGCCACCGATGGTGGTCAGGCTATTGTAAAGATTGGCATTGGTTAGCGTGAGTGTGCCGGTGCCTTCCTTGATCAGCGCGCCGTTATTGTTGGAACCGCTACCGATCACTCCGGACCAGGTCTGGTTGGCGGAGCTGAAATAATCCAAGTTGATGGTGGTGTTGGTGAGACCAAGATTGATATTTCCCGCATAAACGCCACCGCTGTTAGCACCCAGGTAGCCGGTGCCCTCGCGACCGTAGGTGGGAGTGTTATTGGTGCCATCCGACCAACGTTCACCACCGATGATCAGCCAGGAGGTGCTTCCCGCGGCAGCCCGGGTTGCCGTGATGTTGCCCGTGAAAGTATTGGCTGCCGCGAGGTTGAAGTAGGCAGGGTGTTGAGCGGTGGCGTTGCCCGACTGCGGAGTGATGGTGAAGTTCAGATTAAGCTTCCCTGTTCCGCTGCCGTCGGCGATCACCCCGGAGAAGAGCATGTCGTTCCGATCCCCACCCGTGTTTGAGCCGGATTGGTTGTTGAAGATATTGAGAGTATGGTTCGTATTGGCAGCACCGGTGATGGTGCCGGTGAAGTTCCATTTGCCTCCATTGTTGTCGGTATACAAATTCGCACTCGTGGTGACGCCACTGCTCAAAACGAAATTATTGCTGATCCTGGCACCGCCCAGACCAGAAACTCCAGCCCCCCCTTGTGTGTTCTTGAAATTGATCGTCGCGCCATTCGCATTCAGGGTGATGGTTCCACCTGAAAAGTTGCCCTGCGAAACCGCCACACTTCCTGCATTGATCGTCAGCGTCCCGGGAATGCTGGTGGCATTGCTCAGGGTCAGGGCGGCGCTGCCTTGCTTGATGATGCCATTGCCGCTCGTGCCGGTGAAGGTGCCGGCGTAGGTCTGGGCGGTGCCATCGCCCAAGGTCAGCGTGTTGCCCCCAAGGGCCACCGTGCCGCCCGTAGTGCCGCCGCCGGAGAGGTTGCCGATGGTTTCACTGCTGTTGAGCTGGAAGGTAGCGCCCGCTGTGTTTGCCAGGGTGACCAGTCCGGTATTGGCGATGGCGGCACCGCCGCTGACAGCCAAGGTTCCGCTGTAGATCGTGGTGGTGCCGGTGTAGGTGTTGGTGCCGGAGAGCGTCAAGGTGCCAGCCCCGAACTTGTCGAGCGAGGTGGCGGTGTTGTTAATGATGTTCGAGCCAATGGTCAGGCCTCCTTGGGTGTTATTCTGCCAAATCGTCAGGGTGCCGCTGGCCGGACCCGTCAGCGACGTGCCGCCCGTGATCGTGGAGAGATTGGCACCCACGCCGGAGCCGACGAGGATTCCGCCCGAGCTGATCACGTTAGCACCGGCCAGCGTCAGGGTATTGGCGGCAGCCGTATTGAAGCGGATGCTGTTGGCGGTGATGCCGCCGCTCAGCGTCCCCGCGCTGTTGTCCACATCGATGTTGACCCCGGTGTAATTGCTCGCAGTGGTCATAGCTCCACTGGTTTGGGTGTAACCCGTAAAGGCGCTGATTGCGACACCCGGACCGTTGGCGACCGCCCACGAATTGGCACCAAACGTGAAAGACGTGGACATGATGCCGGCAGCCGAGTTGTTCGACGCATTGGCTGCGATGATGCCCGCACCTGCGGTGGAAAAATCGTAGGTAACGCCCGCGCCGCGGACGATGCTGCCCAGGTTCAGGGTATTGCCCGAGGACACAGTGAGGACGGAAGCCGGGGCGGAGTTGAAGTTGGTGGTGGTGAAGGACTGGGTATTGGTGCCGGTGCGGGTGTAGCTGAACGTGCCGCCGCCGAGGGTCAGTGTGGGAGACGCG
>JANOBS010000317.1:0-7289 GCA_031411755.1 Luteolibacter sp.
GCGGCGTGCGGTATTTCATCGTCACGACCGCCATCCCCTTTTCATTAAGATAACGCCGCGCCGGCGCGACTTCGAATCCGTCCGGATCGTTGCCACTGTAGGCGCCGCCCGAGTAGATGATCTGGATCGCCTTCGTCTTGAGTTCCTTCGGCATGTGCCACTCGATATAAGGCTGGCACTGGTTCGCCTGCACATCCGGCATTTTCCCTTCCGGCCAGACCGGCTCCTTGCTGGTTTCGCCACGCGCATCGTTATTCGGATATCGGGACATCAGATCGACTTCCGCACCGAGGCTCCCGTCGAAATTCATCTGGTGGAGGAACTCGGTCACACGGTCGAGCCAGTGGTCATAGGCGGTGCCGTCCTCGCCCTTGGTCGGGTCACCCATGAACCCGTGGGGGCGGTCTGCGAAGAGATGGATCTCAGCCGGGATTTTCATCCTGCGGAGCTGGCGGTAGATCTGCGTGGAGCCGTTCGGAGAATAGGCGTCCGTCCCGCCGTGGAAGAGCGCCATCGGACAGGTCTTCGCGTCGAACTTGAAGACGTCCGAGAGCTTGGCGTCGATCGCGTCGCCGTCGCGCGTGTTGGGGCCGGTGAGTCCGTCCGTGAGCGCGTAGGCGGTGTAGACCGGCACCGCCAAGTTGACATGGCACGGAAGCTGGTCGAGTTCGTCGACCGCCCCATAGGCAGGTGTGAGTGAGCTGGTCGCGAGCAAGACCGTCAGGTGCGAGCCTGCGGAAAACCCGAACGCACCGATCTTCTCCGGGTCGAAGCCGCGCTTCTTGGCCTCATTGCGGACGAGACGAACAGCGCGTTGCCCGTCGTCCCACGCACTCTGATAGATCGGCAACCCTAGTGGACGCGGCGTCCGGTAAGTGAGACTCACGCAGACGAATCCGAGTTCGGTGAACTTCTTCGCAACCCGATCAATCCACTCCCCGTCGCAGCAATTCTGATAACCGCCGCCGGAAATGAGCAACATGCAGCCGCCGTTTTTCGTTGTCGGTGCCTCGTACCAGTCGAGATGCGGCATCGCATGATCCGCCGCCTTGAATCCCGGAGCCTTCACCTCCTGGGTGGTCGCCGCGATCTGCTGGGGCTGGAAATCAGGGATCTTTCCTTCCGGCCACAGCGCCACTCGCTCCCCGGCGACCGCCAGAACGGAGACCAGCAACCAAGAACACAAAATCATCGTTTTTTTCATCGTATCGCTCCCTTTGTTTATTCCGTTTACGCCACAGCGTTGTGATCCACCTCGCTTCCGATCTCAATCGGCTTCCCGAAGTTCTCTATGGTCTCAAATGATTCTGTCAACCGGAAGGGATTGAACCGAGGACATCGGAACGAAGCTCCCTCTGATATCCCAGACTCCGCAGGTGGCCGAGCGATGAAGACCACCAGGGCATCCCGCCGCAGAGCGGGTTGCTGACCCACCCTGCTCACCGACAGCGGCTCCCGGGATGGGATCAAGAACCGCTTGGGGAGTTCCGGAGAGTAGGGTTTGCCCCCATTGGCGATTCGCTTGGCAAAATGGTTAATTTCCCGTGGTCAAATGCGCGTGCTTCAATGGGGTTCAAATTCGGACCTCTTGCTTGGCCGGTATTTCAAAAAAGAACGGCTCATGGACGACTCCACAAAATCGAACGTTTTCATCGGCTCATATGACTATGATGTCGCCATCATTGGTGCTGGCAGCGCCGGATACGCGGCGGCGCGCACTTCCGCCGCCGCCGGGCTGCGCACGGTGATGATCGACGGCGGAGCAGAAGTGGAAGGCCTGTGCATCCTCCGCGGTTGTATGCCCACGAAATCATTGCTCTATGCCGCAGAGGCCATGCATTTCGCCGGGAAGCTGAATACCTGGGGAATCCACACCGGCAAGGTCGGCTTTGATTTCGGGCAGGTGATGGCCCGGAAGAACGCGTTCATCGAAGACCTGGCGAAGAGCCGCCGGGGGGAACTCACCGCCGGAAAATTCGAATTCCTCCGCGGACACGCCCGCTTTGTCGATCCACACACCGTCGAGCTGGAGGGCCATGGTCCGCTCAGGTCCGCCAGTTTTGTGATCACCACAGGCTCTTCGGTTGCGCCTCCTCCCTTGCCCGGATTCTACGAAATCGGTTATCTCACCAGCGACGATGCGCTTGAGTTGACCCGGTTGCCGGAATCCCTGGTGATCCTGGGAGGCGGGCCGGTGGCCGTGGAGTTCGCCCAGTTCTTCGCGCGTTTCGGGGTGCGCGTGACACTACTTCAGCGCAGCGGCCACCTCTTGAGCGACTTCGACACCGATGTTGCGGAGGAATTGGAAAGAGTTTTCCGACGAGACGGCATCGACGTTTTCACCAACGTGAAAATCACCGACGCGCTGCGCGGGAGTCACGGTAGGTCGGTGTCGTTTGAACACGAGGGAACGACGCGTTCCGTGTCCGCGGAGGAGATCCTGCTGGCCATTGGCCGCGATCCCAACACCGCGTCGCTGGACCTTGAAAAAGCTGAGGTCGCCACCGAACACGGCCGAATCGTGACGGATGGATGCATGCGGACCAGCACGCCGCATATTTATGCTGCTGGTGATTGCACCGGTCCACATGCCATCGTCCATCTTGCAGTCAGACAGGGCGAGATCGCCGCCCACAACATCATGCATCCCGGTTCCGTGCGAAAAATGGACGACCGACTGTTGCTCGCGGTAATTTTCACCGATCCGCAGGTTGCCCAGGTCGGCCTAACGGAAAAATCGGCGACCAAGCTTGGCGTTCCGTATCTGGTCGCCAGCTATCCATTCAGTGAACTTGGGAAATCCGTCATCATGGATGCCACGGATGGTCACGTGAAGCTCCTCGCCGATCCTAAGTCGGGCGAAATCCTCGGAGGCGCGTGCGTCGGCCCTCTCGGCGGCGAGTTGATTCACGAAATCGTGGCGGCCATGGCCAAGCGGATGACGGTCCACGAACTTGCGAGCCTGCCACACTATCATCCCACCCTGGCGGAAATCTGGACCTATCCGGCGGAAGAACTGGCGGAGCGGATCGCGTCGCAGTAGTCGGGTTACACCCCATGGGACGATACCGGTGATCGGTTAAGATTCTCCACCATGAAAACTTTGTTCACATCAGAAGTCATTTCCAAGGGCGCACGTTCCGGCTCACTCCATTCTCCATCTGGATTGCTGGATGTTAACCTTGGGAATCCTCTTGAGAAAGGGATCGAGACGCGCGGACCGAATCCGGAAACGTTGTTCGCCGGCGCCTACTCGGCCTGCTACCACGGTGCCGTGATCAACGCGGCTGAGAGGCTTCTGATCCCTGTCACCGATTCAACCGTGCGTGCTGTGGTCAGCCTGATCGAAGAGGACAATGGCGGCTACCGTCTTGCGGTGGAATTGCACGCGCTGCTTCCTGGGGTGAATCCGGAGGACGCCGGGAAGATCATGACGGAAGCCCACGTGACTTGTCCCTACTCCAAGGCCCTCCGTGGCGATGCTGTGGTGACTTTGTTCGTCGATTGAATGCCTCAACCCATCACTCTGATGAAACCCCAAGACGCCGAATCTGAAAAACATCCCAGCAAGGATCTGAGAACCTTTGAAAAGCTCCCGGAGAAGACCAAGGACCTGCATCTTCTCGCCGATCAGGCGGAAAAGGAAACCGGCGGGAAACGGGCGGCGCTGGATCGGTTGATCCAGACCAAATCCAAACAGAAGTAGCCTGCCGGTTTTCCGGGGTGGGCACCCCACGATGGATCGATGTCATATTGGAATGCCCGGCATCAGGCGGTTTTGCCGATGCAAGGGCTTTCACCAGGCCTTTCCGCGCCACATCCTCCACCAGCTCTTAGCTATGGCGCCAGTTTGACCACCATCTTGCCGATGTTCTTGCCATCGAAAAGACCGATGAATGCATCCACCGCCTGATCAATTCCCACAACCACGGTCTCCAGGCTTTTCAGTTTGCCGGCTTGATAGTGAGTGCCGACTTCCTTTTCGAACTCGCCCTGACGATCCAGCCAGTCGGAGACGATCAGCCCTTTCATGGTGAGCCGCTTGATCGTCATGTTGAAGAGATTAGGGGGGCCGGGTTTGGGCTTCTCGTCGTTGTAGCCCGAGATACCGCCGCAGGCGATGATGCGACCATGCGCCCGCAAGGCTGACAGCGCGGCTTCGAGGGATTCACCGCCGACGTTGTCAAAATAGACGTCGATGCCGTCAGGGGCCGCGTGGTTCAGTTGTTCAAGCACGGGGCCGGTCTTGTAGTTGAAGGCGGCATCGAATCCGCATTCCTCCAGCAGATGCTTCACCTTCTCCTCGGAGCCGGCGGAACCGATCACCCGGCAGCCGCGTAACTTCGCCAACTGGCCGGCCATGTTGCCCACGGCACCGGCGGCACCCGAGATGTAGATCACATCGCCCGCCTTCACCTCGACCATCGTCAATCCCGCCCACGCCGTCATGCCGGTCATGCCGAGGGTGCCTAGATAAACGGAGAGTGGCTGCGCTGCTTTGTTTACGGCATGCAGTTCCTTCGGTGCGGCGATGAATGCCTCGCGCCAGCCGTAACTGGACGTAACGATATCGCCGACTTTGAACTCGCTGGAGCGCGACTCGATCACCTCGCCCACGGCACCGCCTTCGAGCGTTTTTCCGATCTCAAAGGGTGGCACATACGACTTCCGGTCGCTCATGCGGCCACGCATGTAGGGATCGACGGACATGAACCGATTGCGCACGAGCACTTGCTGGTCCTGAATCGGTGCCAGTGTGGTTTCGGCCAACGTGAAGTTGCTGGGAGTGGGCACGCCGGTGGGGCGTGAGGCGAGGCGGATCTCGCGGCTGGTGATGTTAGACATAAGGAGGTCGGTTACTTGGCTTGCTTGAGGGAGGCCATGTCGATGACGAAGCGGTATTTCACGTCGCTCTTCACGAGGCGGTCATAGGCTTCATTGATCTTCTGGATTGGGATGAGTTCGATGTCGGAGGTGATGCTGTGCTGACCGCAGAAGTCGAGCATCTCCTGGGTTTCCTTGAGACCGCCAATGAGCGAGCCGCTGAAGTTGCGACGACCAAAGATGAGGTTGCTGACATCCACGGCGAGCGGTTCCGATGGCACGCCGACTTGCGTGAGATTGCCGTCACGTCGAAGTAGGACGAGGTAAGCGTTGATGTCGTGTTTCGCCGCCACGGTATCGAGAATGAAATGGAAGCTGTTGAGGTGCTTCTTCATCGCCGCCTCGTCTTTGGAGTGAACGACTTCATCCGCGCCGAGCCGCAGGGCATCTTCTACTTTGTTCAGTGACGTGGTGAAAACGACGACGTGCGCGCCCATCGCCTTCGCTAGTTTGACACCCATGTGCCCGAGGCCCCCGAGGCCCACAACGCCGACTTTTTGGCCCTGGGTCACGCCGTGATGACGCAGGGGCGAGTAGGTCGTGATGCCGGCACAGAGCAATGGCGCAGTGGCTGCCAGATCCAAGTTCTTGGGCACTTGCAGCACGAAGGCTTCATCAACCACGATGCTCTCGGAGTAGCCGCCGTATGTCAGGCCGCCGTTGTGTTTGTCAGGCGAGTTGTAAGTGAAGATGGCACCCTTCTCGCAGAACTGCTCCAGATCATCTTTGCAACTCTCGCAGACGCGGCAGGAGTCAACGAGACAACCCACGCCCGCGATGTCGCCTGCTTTGAACTTCTCCACTTTTGCTCCGACTTTGATCACGCGACCGATGATCTCATGCCCAGGCACGCAGGGATAGGTCGTGCCATGCCACTCATTGCGGACGGTATGCACATCGGAATGGCAGACACCACAAAAGAGGATCTCGATCTGCACATCACGCTCACCGGGATCACGGCGGTCAAAGCTGAAAGGTGCGAGTGGACTGGTGGCGGCGTTAGCGGCGTAGGATTTGGTTTTCATAAGAGAGTGAGAGTGGTTTCAGTGGTTATGCGAGACATCAATCGCGGCGACTCGGATGAGCTTTTTGTTCAAAAAATTCCTGGATGTCGTGACTGGAGGAGTTCATCGGATTGAAAATCCCGCCGCATCAAGGGCAGTGCGCAGTTTTGCTTTGCCGTCGAATTCAATCACATCGCCGTGCCCGACGATCACGCGGTCGAAATCCCAGTCGAGGATCGTCGCAAGCGAACTTCGGAAGGCTGTCTCATCCTTCACTCCGGCCTTCATTGGCCGCGACATGCCTGGATGATGCTCCCCGCCAACGGCCACGCGCAAGAGCAACTCCGTCCAAATTGGTTCATCGCCGCCAAAGTTGAAGACCAGCTCGGTGAGGATCAACGTGCGTGATGGAACGTGGAGCAGCGCGGTATCGCGGGCTCCTGGTGCGCCTTGGATTTCCAATGCGAGTAACTCGCCGTTCCACTCAACCGGAGCGGGCACAATCGGTGTTGTCGCAAACCCGACCACTTCTGAGAATCCCTCGGGAGCGAGATAGGGAATCCCAGGAAACGCCAAGCGCCCTTCAGAGGCAAAAGTGTCGTGCCGAAGAATGCCGTCCAACAGCCAGCCAGGTTCGCCAAGCGCACGGATCGCCGCCACATCGTCCGGCGTAAATGCCGCCGTGGAGTGAATGACCAATTTCCCCGAACGGAGGCGGATCAGCGTCACGTTGCGGCGCAGGTCAGCCCCTAGCATTTTCAGAGGATAAGCGAGCAGCCAGAGATTCTCGGCGAGGGGCTGCGGTTCAGTGAGTGTGTTCATAGAGTTACTTCGGTCGTGGTGATTCGAGATCGTCGCCCGGCGGCCGGCGGCCTTTGCGCATTTCGGTCACGGCGGCCATGAGCGTCAGCGCGGCGTTCATAGCTTCCTCCATGAAGGCCGTGTCTCGATCCAGCGCCTCGTGGCTCGTCGCATACGGCTCGTAGTAGCCGAGGTAGCGATCAAACACCGCCGTAGCTCCAGCGGACACGAGTTCCATGTCTGTCAGCCAATCATGTAGATTGCGCCGCAAGCTCTCGATGCCACTCGCGTCGCCGTGTGTGATCACCGAAAAAATCCGCCCCTTAAGATGCTTCGGATAATCCCAGCCCTTTAGCTCGATCGCCTTGGCCTCAGCCGCTTCCTTTCCATGCGTGCTCGTCGGATCGGGATTGCCGCCATCCGCGCAGACCAGGCGATCGATCATCAGCTTGAGACTGGCCGGCACGTGGTACCAGTTGACCGGCGAGATGATGAAGACGCCATGCGCGGCGACCCAGCGCGGATAGATCTCGTTCATCCAGTCGCCGGCCTGACCGAGCGCGTGATTTGGATAACACGAGCAGGGCCAGTGGCAGAGCG
>JANOBS010000318.1:0-4463 GCA_031411755.1 Luteolibacter sp.
ATGGAGTCGGTGCGGGTGCATGCGTTCTTCAAGCGGACTCCCGAGGGGCTGAGGCTCGACTGGGATATGTTCGCCCAGACCAAATACCGGACGCTGCGGAATTTCATCGAGATCCCCAGCAGCGGCGCGAAGGGAGTCTTCCGGGTATTCGTGGTGGAGGACGTCCCAGATCAGGGTAAAACGGTGGCAGGCATCCGCACCTACCGGATCGCTGATCCCGCCAACACGTCCGACTCCACGAGAATCAACGTGAAGATCGATTCCGAGGCCGGGCGCGCGCTCTCCATCATCAACTGGCGCGGCAACAAGGCCGGCCAGCCTCAGACCCGCACCGCCACACTCGAACTGGAGTGGGTGGGCAAGGACTCGCCCCAACTCACAGTCAGCCGCTTTATCTGCTGGGAGTTTCTTGGGCTCGGTGGTCAGGACGCTTCAGTTGCCAAGTACTGAAACCTGAATGGACGAATCCATCGCCGCCCTGCCAACGATCGCCGCTATCGCCACGCCGGCAGGGATTGGGGCGGTTTCGATGATCAGGCTTTCAGGGCCGGAATCCATCCTGATTGCGGATCGGGCCACGCGGGGCAGGGCCTCTGCGGCTGTCACCAGGAAGGCCACGTGGTGCCGTATTCTGGCGGAGGATGACTCGGTGATCGATGACGGCTTGATGACGGTCTTCCGTGCTCCAGCCAGTTACACTGGTGAGGAGTCTGTGGAGTTTTGCGGACATGGCGGACTGCTGGCGACCCGCGAGGTGCTCTCGCGGTTCTTCGCCTGCGGGGCAGTGTCAGCGGGGCCTGGGGAGTTCACCCAGCGGGCCTTTCTCAACGGCAAGCTCGACCTGACCCAGGCGGAGGGGGTGATGGATCTGATTTCCGCACAAACAAATTTGGCCCTGCGTGCCGCACGCGAGCAAATGGAGGGAGCCATCGGCCGCAAGACCCTGGCCGCACGCGATGAGATCCTCGCGGTGCTGGCGCATGTGGAGGCTTACATCGATTTCCCGGACGAGGACATTTCTCCGGAAACCGGCCAGGCGCTCTGTGACCGTCTGAACTCGGTGGGTGATGCGATCAGCCGTCTTCTGTCGACTTCGGATCAGGGCCGAATCCTTCGTGAAGGCGTCCGCACCGTGATTTTCGGCCCGCCGAATGTAGGGAAATCCAGCCTGCTGAACCGCCTCCTCGGCCATGAACGAGCCATCGTCAGCGAGGTCGCTGGCACCACGCGCGACACCATCGAGGAACTGATCAACCTCGCCGGCATTCCGCTGCGGTTGATTGATACCGCAGGCATCCGCGAGGCAGGTGACCGGATCGAGGAGGAGGGGATCCGACGCACGGTTCGGCAGATCGAGTCTGCTGATCTTTTGTTGGAAATCGTCGATGCTTCGGTTGGGAAACCGCAGCCATTGGTCACGGATCTGCCTGACCGGGTTCGATACCTCCTGATCCTGAACAAATGTGATCTCGAAGAGCATCCGGACTGGTCTGGCGCTGAAGGCATCAGGCTGTCCTGCGAATCCTGTGAAGGATTTGAGCGTCTGGAGTCGGTGATCGCGGAACTCCTGCATCTCGGCGCTGCGGAATGGGGCGATCACGCCGTGGCGATCAATGCCCGTCATCAGGCCTGCCTGGAGCGGGCTCAGGCCGCACTCACCGCTGCGATCCGACTTCTCCAACCCGGCTGCACGGATTCGGAACTGGCGGCGATGGACCTGCGGGATGCGCTCGATGCGCTCGGTGAGGTGGTTGGGAAGATCGATACCGAAGATCTGCTGGGGGTGATTTTTTCCAGCTTTTGCATCGGTAAATGAGCTGACGATTCCGGCTTCTGCGTTCTGGATTGATTTTCACGCAAAATACCGAACCTTGAACACCACATGAGATCTGCTTGGTGCATGGCCATTTGTTTCGCAATGACGTTCGGTCATGACGCCGGGGCGGTTTCTTCTCCGGGACAGCCGGTGGCGGAAGGTGATTCAGTGAACACCGAGATCGGGCGCTTGAGCGATGACCGTTTCCAGGCCCGCGAGGAGGCGACGCGCAAACTTTGGGAACTTGGGCAACTCGCAGTTCCAAAGTTGAAGGAGGCGATCCGCGGATCCGATCCCGAAGCGGCGAAACGGGCCACCGCAGTGCTCAGGAAAATTGATTTGGGCATCACTCCGGAGACCCCGGAGGCGGTGATCGCGCTCGTCGAGCGTTATGGCAGATCAAACATCGACGACAAGCAGCGGATCCTCCGCGAGCTGCGGCAGCAGAAGGCATGGCAGCAGATTCTCAAGCTCTACGCGCTGGAGACAGACGCGGACGTCAGATCCAAAACCCGGGCGGATATCGAATTCGTCGCCATCATCGCGGCCCGGGAATCCCTCGCTGCCGGAAACGCCCAGGAAGCGCTGGGCATCCTTCAGATGACCCCGGATGACAGCAGGGGCCTGATGCCGCTGGCGGACTTTCATCGCGCGAACGGAACACTCAAGGATGAGCTGGCAAAGGCCATGACGGCAGGTGCCGGCAAGCCTCAGTGGCGGCTGGCTCTCCACCGGGTCGCCGGGGATCTCAAAGCCGCGAAAGCGGATGCGGTTGAGGCGCATGAGCAGCGGATTGAGTCGGTGATCGACATGATGGAAGGCGATCCCTTCCCGTTCATGCGCAGCAGTCCGGCGGGTGACGGTGCGCCATCGCTGCGTCAGATCTATATTCAACTCGCCGAAAAGCACTGGCGGGGAGAACCGCTGGCGGCCCGTGACTTCGATGCGCTGCAACCGTTCATGCGCGGATCAGGTGACGAGTCGAACCGCTGGACCGCGTGTGGCATCTACTTCCTCCTGGGAGAAAGCTCCACCGCCGAGTTGATGTTCAGCAAGCTCTCGCCGATGTCGGCGTTCCGGCACTATGACCTGCTGGAGCGGATCCCCGATGCGCTGAAAGTCATCGGCATCGATCCGGCAAAGCCCGATTATCCCGCCTGGATCGCCAAGCATTTCAAGGCCGTCCTTGACCAGCCCGATGACAGCGATCAGGAGCGCGTCGATCTCATCAACCTCGCCCTCTTCATGGAACGTCGGGGATTGAGAAAGGAGTTGGAGGCGTTTGATCCCTTTCTGGCGAAGTTATCGACTGACGACTCCGAGGTGTTCATGCAGTTTCTCAGCGCCCTCTTCGGACATGAGGAATCCGGCACGGGAGCAGTCAGTCTCGCCCGGCGGGTGGCGGTCGCCTATGCAGGCGAGGATGACGGAAAGTGGTCGGAGATCATCGACGGTGTCTTCGGTGACGGGAATGAAATCGACAAGTGGTGGGTCTGGATGGCCGCACTCGATCCAGCAGCCAAGCGTGCCGCACGCTTCGATGGACTTCTTGCCTTGATGCGGCTGGGAAATGATCCCGCAAATTTCCGCTCCCGATGGATCAAGCTTGCATGGGATGCCATCGAAGCCTTGCCGAAGGATCAGGTGGCGGAGAAGATCGCCATGATGGGCACCCTGGCCACCCAGTCGGGCGACTTGTCGACCGGGCTCAAGGCGTGGGACCAGATGCGGGAAGGGATCCCGGCCGAGGATGAAGAGGACGATGGATCGGAGAGGGGGATCCATCTTCTCTATCTTTCCGCCGCAGGCAGATGGCAGGACGCGGCCGACTTGTGGCTGAAGCTGGTCGAAAAAAATCCCTCGCGTCCTGAATTCCACGCCTATGCCGCGGCCTGTCTGCGCCGGATCGGCAAGAATGAAGAGGCTGCCGGGCAGGATGCCTGGGCGGAAAAGCTCGTTCTCGGAGATGCCGGAACCTGCGTCCGCATCGGACAGGCCTACTCGTATGGCGGCGACTTCAAACGAGCGGCGCAGTGGTGGGAACGCGCCTTGATCCAGGGTGATCCGGATGACCAGGCCTGGCAGGTGGCTCTCTCGCTTCACGGGATCGAAAGGACCGAGGCGGGAGATTGGAAACGCTCCGCCGCCGTCAACGAGGTTCTTGCCTTCAACTCCTATGAGAACACCAGTGAGTTGCCGATCAAGAAGCTGCGTTTGCGTGTTGCCGCTGATTTTCCGCGTGCCTTGAGCCAACTCGGTGACAACCGGGCGAAGTCGGTCGCACTTCTGGAAAAATGCCACTCACTGCTCGCGGCGGATGGATCCCTGGCCGACTATTTTTTCCCCTCACTCCGGAAAGCCGGATTGATCGAAGAGCAGAACGCCTGGTTCGAGAGGTCCTGGCAGATCTTGAAGCCTGTGATCGAGTCCTACCCGGACGGCGAGAATGCCCGCAACACCGCCGCGTGGTTGGCGGCACGCTCGCTGATGCGGCTGGATGAGGCGGAGATCCAGGTCAACAGGGCACTGAAATCGTCCCCAGACCAGGCAGCCTATCTCGACACCAAGGCCGAGATCGCCTTCGCCCGCCGAGATCGCAAGCGCGCACTGGAACTCTCAAGACAGTCCCTGGAATCCTCACCACTCG
>JANOBS010000319.1:0-2664 GCA_031411755.1 Luteolibacter sp.
TGGTGAACTACGACCTGCCGGTGAACCCCGAGGACTACGTCCATCGTATCGGTCGCACCGGACGCGCGGAGGCGCAGGGCGAGGCGATCAGCTTCGTGCCAAGGAGCGAGCTGAACCTGCTCAACATCCTCGAACTCTTCATCGGCCAGCGGCTGGATCGCAAGAAGCAGCGCGGCTTCGACTACCATCAGGTGGTCCCGCAGTCACCGCTCACGGAAAAGCCCGCGACGCGCGACTGGCGGAAGCGCACCCGCGAGATGGAGGTGAAAAGGGGCGAACGGAAACCCGCCTTCAAGTCGGCGAAAAAAGCAGCCCCTCGGCGGAAGGGGAAATGAGGGCCCGACCTTTTCTCCGGAAAAACGGCGCTCAGCCCCAGATCCGATCCCAAGTCCAGTAGAGGCCCATCAGGCCGATGAGGCCTGACGCCACCTTCCGCACGATGGCGAACTGGGGCTTCCGGATCAGCCAAAAGGTCAGCGCAAAGGCCGCAGTGAGCACCGTCATCTGGCCGAGCTCCACACCGAGATTGAATCCGATCAGCGGCTTGATCACCTGTCCTTCGGGCAGCTCCAGTTCCTTCATCACCGACGCGAAGCCCATGCCGTGGAGAAGTCCCAGCCCGAAGACCAGCCCCACCCGCCAGGGCTTCAGCTCCTTCACCCACAGGTTCTCGATGCCCACATACGCGATGCTCAGGGCAATCATCGGCTCCACCACGCTCGCGGGCACCGTGAACACCCGCAGCACCACCAGGGCCAGCGTGATCGAGTGCGCCAGCGTGAAGGCGCTCGTCTGCCACAGCAGCGGCCTCCACTTCGGCTGGAGGAAGAACAGGCCGAGAATGAAGCAGATGTGATCGGTCCCGAGCGGCAGGATGTGGAGGAAGCCGGAAACGATCCACTCCCACAGCGAGGTCCCCTCGCGGTTCGTCATTTCGCCCTTCGCATCCACCTTCATCAGCTCCACCGCCGGCGAGCGCGCGATGATCCGCAGCAGCCTGGGCTCAGGTCCCTGCACCAGCAGGGCCAGCGGCTCGTCCTCGTCGTCCTGCCATGCCAACCGCAGGGTTCCCGAGGTCTTTGTGGGCAGGCTGCCGTGAAGGTCGATCCGGACCAGCGCGTTGCCGTCCTGGTTTTCCGAAAGCGATGGCCGGGGTAAGGCATAGTCGGGAAAGCGGTAGTCCGCCTTGAGTCGTTGTTCATCGAGCGACAGCACGAAGGTCTCATCCAGAAATTCCACCGCCACCTTGCGCATCACCTCGTGATCGGCCTCGTCCAGCGTGGCCACCCAGGAGTTGCCTGAGGTGCGCGGATCACCGGGAGTGCCCGCCGGGATCTTCGGCCCATCCTCGGGGTAAAGGGCCCAGGCCTCCAGCCAGACCGAGGCCTGCCATTGGCCGTCGGCGGCGGAAATCTCCGATCTCACCTGCTTCATCGCGTGGCCCCACGCCAGGCTGGCCATCGCCATCAGGCAAACCCCCACTCCCAAGACCCGGCGCAGCATTCCGTGGCATTCGTCGATCATCAGCGGTCTTCTACGTCCTGCCCGCGGGGCTGGCGATCAGGTCTTCGGGAAATTTCCACCAACGCGAAGCGACCCGCTTCCCGGCGGCTCCAGGCCATTGGATCCGGAGTGGAAAAGTCGCCTCTTCCCCTCCCGGACTCCTTCAGGTAGGGTTGCAAACAACTGAAATGGTCGTCCTTCCTTCAAATCCCAGCCGTCGCAGGAAAATCCTCCCGATTTCCCCTGAAACCGATGTTTGGGGGGGTAAACTACTACGGCTACCGTTATCCCACGCCAGCTTGGGGAAATGAACCCAATAAAAATGTCATTCCGCGAGGATTAACCCATTTTATAGAATAATATGATTTCAGATGATCCCGTGAAAATAGCAGAATACTTAAAGCTCATGAACCCTAAGGGGATTGAGTTATTTTATTCGCCCCCAGAGTATGATTGCAATTACATTATAAATATCGTTAATGAAATGCTTTCTAGTAATATATTTCAATTTATTAGTAAATTACTTCCTGATAAAACATCGGAAGTGTGCAGTTCTCAGGGTTTGAGCAACGGTTACCTTTTCTGCGAGGCTGACGTTAGGAACTGCCTTCTTTTTAGCGCATCGAAGATTTATAATATCGAGAGTAACGAGAATGAAGATCTGGTTAGGACTGGGTATATTCCATTTTTCAACGATATTGGAGGTAATTTGATTTGCGTAAATAAAGAGTACCCGCTGAGTGGGATAGAGTTAATTTATTTGAATCTGGGATATTGCCCGGATGACAAGGACAACCCAGACGCCAGAATTATTGAGGCGCAAAGATTGGATTTTAGTATCTGCTC
This sequence comes from Luteolibacter sp., assembly GCA_031411755.1. Lineage (GTDB taxonomy): Bacteria > Verrucomicrobiota > Verrucomicrobiia > Verrucomicrobiales > Akkermansiaceae > Luteolibacter. Next base: position 2,350 of record JANOBS010000319.1, read on the forward strand.
ATTTTTTGAGTTCCTTGCTTACGGAGATATAGACTCAATTTTTGAATTTGTAAAAGTAAGTTCTTGAAAGGGGGCGGGCCGGAATGGGGCGGCGTTAAGCAGAGGTCCAATTTCGCACGAGGAAACATTATATCGAAATTTTTTCCTGTCCCCATGAAATGTTGACGCGACAGGCACCATCTGGCTACTGCCACTTAACCCTTTCACTACCTTTTCAATGTAAGCGGTCTACCGTCGGCCACTATCCTTTCCCCGGCATTACCAGCATACATACCCCTGTATGCAACCTCTGCCATCCGACCTTGCCTCCGAGGC
>JANOBS010000320.1:0-7966 GCA_031411755.1 Luteolibacter sp.
ATAGGCCTCCACACTTCCCGGCACCTCGTAATGAATCACGAAGCGCACGGCCGAGCGGTCGATCCCCATGCCGAAGGCATTCGTCGCCACCGCCACGTCGGCCTTCTTCTGGATGAACTTGTCCTGCACGCGGCTGCGTTCGGTGTCGCCGAGTCCGCCATGATAGGCCACGCACTTGATGCCCCAGCTCGCCAGCGTTTCCGAAACCGCCTCGACCTTCTTCCGCGTCGCGCAGTAGACGATGCCGGTCTTGTGCGCCGCGATCACCGCCTTCATCCGCTCGTCCTTTTGCGCGGCCTTTTCCACTGCCATGATGCCCAGCGAAAGGTTCGGCCGCGAGAAGCCACTGACACGCTCGAAGGGCTCACGCAGCTTCAGCACCGTGATGATGTCGTCGCGGACAATCGGCGTCGCCGTGGCCGTCATCGCCACGCACTGAGGTCGACCGATCTTATCCAGAGACTTGCCGAGCCGGAGATAGTCCGGACGAAAGTCATGCCCCCACTGGCTGAGACAGTGCGCTTCATCGACCGCGAACAGCGAGACGTTCACTCCGTGCAGGGCGTTGAGGAAACTTTCCGCACGGAAGCGTTCAGGAGCCACATAGACCAGCTTCCAGCGGCCCTCGCGCATGCCGTCCAGCCTCAGTTTCTGCTCGTCCCACGGCACGGTGGAGTTGATCATCGTCGCCGGAATTCCCCGCGCCACGAGCGCATCGACCTGGTCCTTCATCAGCGCGATCAGCGGAGAAATCACCAGCGTCACCCCACCGAAACACAGCGCAGGGAGCTGATAGCAGAGAGATTTTCCACCTCCGGTCGGCATCACCACCAGACCATCGCGACCCGTGAGGATCTCCTGGACCACCGATTCCTGCCCATCCAGAAAACAGGAAAACCCGAAGTAGCGCTTCAAGGCCTCATGCGGCGTCATCACCAGGGGCTTTGTTTCCGGATCCGGCATACTGCTGCACAAATGAACAACTCTCCCGCAGGCCGGTCAAGCCCGTGGCTTGACGATCCGCTTGTAAAGAGTCTGCGAAGACGGGAGTTCTGCATTCCCACCCGCCGACAAACCCTCCAACCTGATTGCAATGCCGTCCATCTTCGACTACGTCCGCACCGCCTTCGCCGAGGGCGCGACCGACCTGATCCTCGCCGAGGACCATCCGCCGAGGGTCCGCATCAATGGCGAGATCGTTTCCTTCGAAAGCCATTCGCTCACCCACGATGAGGTTGCCCTGTTCTGGAAAGAGGTCGGAGCGGACCCCATTTCCGATCAGGAAAAGGACCTCGGTTGGACCGCTGAGGATGGTTCGCGCCTGCGGGTGAATCTGTTCAGATGCCTCGGCACCCTCTGCGCCGTGCTCCGCCCGATCAAACGGAACGTGCCGGACTTCCAGCAGCTCGGCCTGCCCTCGCCGCTCCTCATGTCCTGGCTCTCCCGCCGCAGCGGACTCATCATTGTCAGCGGACCCACCGGATGCGGGAAATCCACCTCGGTCGCGAGCTGCCTCGACTGGATCAACCACCACCATCGCCGTCACATCGTGACGATCGAGGATCCGGTGGAGTACCTCTTTGAAAACGATCTCTCCCACTTCTCGCAACGCGAAGTCGGACCGGACACCACCTCGTTCTCCGGCGCCCTGCGCGCCGCGCTGCGACAGAGTCCGGACATCATCTTCCTCGGGGAAATCCGCGATGAGGACACCGCACTGATCGCGCTTCGCGCCGCCGAGACCGGCCACCTTGTCCTCGCAACTCTCCACAGCCCGGGAGTCGCGGAATCACTCGAACGATTGGGAAACCTCTACTCCACCAACCATCGCGACGCCTCGCTGCAGCTTCTTTCCAACCACCTCATCGGCATCCTCTCGCAGCGACTCCTGCCCTCCACGGATGGTGGCCTGCACCTCGTCGTCGAGCATCTCGAAAACGAAGCCGCTGTCCGTGGCTGGATCCGCGAACGCAAGAACACGGAAATCCGTGACATGCTCCAGCGCTCGGATTCTCCAGGGAACCTCTCCTTCCTCCACTCCCTCTGCCAGGCCGTCTTCGACGGAAGAATCCACCCCGCCACCGCCCGAGCCGCCGCCCCGAATCCCCTCGACCTCGACCGCGCCCTCAGAGGCATCGTTTAAGGAAGAAAATACGAAATTCTAAATCCGAAATTCGAAACGAAGAGATCCCTCCACTTCCCACTTCCCACTTCCCACTTCCCACTTCCCACTTCCCACTTCCCACTTCCCACCGATCACCGATCACCGATCACTCTTAAATCTCTAATTATGTCCCAACTCCGCGACATCGATGACTACCTCCGCATGGCCGTTGAACACGGCGCATCTGATCTCCACCTCAGCGTCGATGCCCCGCCGGCCGCGCGCATCAACGGCACGTTGATCCCGTTGGAAGACTTCATCCTCACCCCGGAGGCCACCCGCACGCTTATCTTCTCGACACTTTCGGAAACCCAGCGCTCGAAACTCGAAACCGACTGGGAGCTCGACTACGCGCTTGAGATCAGCGGGCTCGGCCGCTTCCGGGCGAACGTCCACTACGCGCGCAACCACATCGAGGCCGCCTTCCGCCACATCCCGCCGGAAGTTCCGGACCTCTCCCAGCTCGGCCACTCGCCCACGATCGAGCGGTTCTGCCAGGAACGTCGCGGCCTGATCCTCGTCACCGGCGTCACCGGCTCCGGGAAAACCACCACGCTCGCCGCCATGGTGAAACGCATCGCTGAAACCCGCTCCGGCGTCATCATCACCATCGAGGACCCCGTCGAGTTCGTCCTGACCCACCGCTCTTGCCTCATCAAGCAGCGCGAGATCGGAAAGGACACCAAGTCCTTCACCATGGCGCTCCGCCAGGCGCTGCGCCAGGACCCGGATGTCATCGTCGTCTCCGAGCTGCGCGACCTGGAAACCATCCGCATCGCTCTAACAGCCGCGGAGACCGGCCACCTGGTGCTCGCCACCCTGCACACCGTCGATGCCCCGCAGACCATCGACCGCCTCGTCGATGTCTTCCCGCCCGACCAGCAGCAGCAGATCATCGCCCAGCTTTCCAACGTCCTCGAAGGCATCGTTTGCCAGCGTCTGCTCCCGAAGGCTGACGGCACCGGCCGCATTCTCGCCACCGAGGTCATGAGTGTGAACTACGGCCTCCGCACCTGCATCCGCGAGCGCAAGATCGAGCAGCTCGTCGGACTCATGGAAATCGGCAGCAGGGAAGGCATGCACACCATCGATGACTCCCTCGATCTCCTCGTCCGCCAAGGCACCATCACCCGCGAGGAAGCCCTCTTCCAATGCCGGGACAAACAACGCTTCATCCCACCGGCACCGACACAGAAAAAATGACGGTGTCTTCCGGTTCCTGGACCTGGAGCGATGCCCGCAGGTTCATGGGTGCAGGCCTTTGGCGTTCGAATACGAGCATGCCTTGGCTGTGAGAAATTGCGTTTTCCACCGCCTCCGAGGTTCTCCCATGTCCTTCCATTGAATAAAAAACGGCCGCCTCGTGAAAGGCGGCCGTTTTGGAAGTCAGCAGGCGGATTGCGATCTTGAAGATTCGAGGGGCATCCACTAGTTCTTCGAATTTCCGGAATCCCTGAAACACTGATCGACGATGCCTGCCCCCGTTACCGCGGAATCGAAACAGGGTAATTTTTCCTATTTCGCCTTCATCAGCTACTCGCGCAAGGATGCCAAGGCCGCCGCCTGGCTCCAGCGCCGACTCGAGTGGTTCCGATTCCCTGTCCACCTCGTAGATCGCGACAAGGCCCCTCCCCACTCCCGCTATTTACGCCCGATCTACCGGGACAAGACCCACCTCGAAAACGATTCCGCCCACTATTGGCAGAATATCCGTTCCGCCATCGAAGGCAGCCGGTATCTCATCGTTCTCTGTTCCCCTCACTCAGCCGGCTCGAAGCCAGTCGATGACGAGGTGAAACATTTCCTCGCCACCCGCGGTGATCTCCAATCTCTCATCCCCGTCATCCTCTCCGGCCGCGTTTCTAGCGGCCAGGATGACAACTGCCTCTGCCCGGAATTGGAAATCCTCGGTGATCAGATCATCCACCGCAACTTCCCCAACATGGCAGCGGAGGGGGAAACCTCCGAACCCGACGCCTGGGAACGGGGAGTCGTCGGCATTCTTTCCTACATGCTTGGCCTCAAGAGAGAGGCCCTCACCGACCACATCCGCCGCGAAGAGCGCCGACAGACCGCCCGCGCCCGACTGATTGCCGGCACCACCGGGGTTCTGGCCCTGCTCGCCATCGCCGGCGCCATTTTCAGCGTCATCAAGACTCGTGAGGCGGAACGCTCCGAAGCCAAGGCAAACGAAGCCGCCAAAGCCGAGGAAACGGCGAGAAAGGAGGCCACCGCCAAAAACATTGAAGCGTCCATCAAAGCGCACGGCCGTGCACGCCAGGCGTTTCTGGGCAGCAATCCCCGCGCCGGCATGGCTTATCTGTTCGAAGCCCTTTCCTATGATCCGAACAACCGCTTCGCCCGGATCGATGCCGGCACCCGCCTGCTCCAGCTTGGTTCCGTCGACCCGGTTCCCGTGTTCACGCTTGGCAATGACGGGTACGGAATCCGGGATGCGAAGTTCAGCCCCGATGGAACCCTCATCGCCACCGCAAGCGATGACAACACCGTGAGGTTCTGGAATGCCGCCACCGGAGAATCCATCGGCGAACCCCTGCAGCTTAAGAATTTTCCCAATGCTCTTGCTTTTAGTCCGGATGGAAAGCGGTTCGTCACCACCGTTGACGGCTCGATAGGTCTCTGGGACACAACTACCCGAAAGCTCCTGCTCCAAACGCGCGGACCCACGGGCGGAGTCCACGACGCCGCTTTCAGCCCGGACGGCAAACGCCTCGTCACCTGGGGCGAAGAGAACAAAACCGCCAGAATTTGGGATATGGAAACCGGCGAACGGCTGGGAAACATCATCCAGCACCAGCACTGGATCGCTTCCGCAGTTTTCAGCCCCGATGGCAATTTCATCCTCACCGGCAGCGTCGATAAGACCGCGCGGTTGTGGGACGCTGCCTCCGGCGAGCCGGTTGGCGAGCCGTTCTCAAGCCGAGGCGACATTGTGTCCGCCATGTTCAGTCCGGATGGCAAACAGATCGTCACCGCAAGCCAGGATACCACGGCCCTAATCTGGGACGTCCCGACCCGCAAACCCATCGGCGAGCCCCTCACCCATGACGCTGCGGTATGGAAAGCCTTCTTCAGTCCGGACGGCAGCCGCGTCGTCACCGCAAGCAACGACCAAACCGCGAAAATCTGGAATGCCGCCACCGGGAAGCCCGTTGGAAAACCGCTCCGCCATGGCAATCTGGTAATCAACGCCTCATTCAGTCCCGATGGCACCCGGATCGTCACTGCAAGCAACGACCAAACCGCCCGTCTCTGGGATGCCATGACCGGCCAGCCGCTGGCGGAACCCTTTAGGCCCGGCGGCATGGTTGAATCCGCATCGTTCAGTCCCGATGGCTCCCGGGTGATCACCGTTTCGGACAACAACACCGTCATGGTCTGGAATGCCAATGGCTCGAAAGCGGTCGCCCGCGAAATCCGGCACGGCGATTCGGTCCGCACTGTCGCATTCAGTCCGGATGGCACTCAACTTCTCACCGCAGGAGACGATTTTACGGCCCGTCTCTGGAACGTCGAATCCGGACGGCAGATCGGACCTCCGCTCATCCACCGCGGTGCGGTACTCCACGCCATCTACAGTCCGGATGGAAAACACGTCGCCACCGCCGGAAACGACCGCACCGTCCGGATCTGGGAGACTTCGACCGGGGTTCCGGTCGGCCAGCCACTAGAACATCCTTTGGAGGTTTCCGGCCTTTGGTTCTCCAAAGACAGCCGGCACCTCTTCACACTTTCCGAAAAAGCCACACATCGGTGGGAAGTTTCTTCCGGACGGGAAACCCGCCCCGCGGTGGAACGTCCTTCGGTATTCTCCAGTAACGCATTCGACCCCACTGCGGCCCGGATTGCAACGACCGACAGCAAGGGCAGAACCACCCGGATCTGGAACGCGATCACCGGCGAAGCCATCGGTGCTCCTCTGACTCATCAGGAGGACGTTTGGGATCCCGTATTCAGTCCGGATGGTGCCATCATATTTGTCCCGAGCAGGGATGGCACCGTGGGCATTTGGGACGCTTCCACCGGCTCCCCCATCGGAGAGCCGCTCAAAGCCCCTGCGGGTGTTTCGGCAGTTGCGGTCAGCCCGGATGGAAAGCGGCTCCTCACCGGCCATTTCGACTGCACCGCCCGTCTTTGGGAATTCCCGTCCCGGAAACCCATCGCGGAACTCCTCGGGCACGAGAAAGATTTGAACGGGTTCGGTGCCATCGGCGGCGCCAGTTTCAGTCCGGACGGTTTGCTCGCCGTCACCTCCGGCTCGGACGGCACCACAAGAATGTGGGAAGGAATGACCGGAAAGCCGATCGGCGACCCCCTCAGTGGCGACGCCGTGTTCAACCAAAACGCCACAAAAATTGTCACCCGCGGCAAGACCGCCCAGATTCACGACATCGCCGACGATCGGCTGGATCTCGCGATTCTGCTTCCTCTCCTCCAGATCGCCGCCGGGGCGGAAATTGCTTCCGACGGTTCCCTTACCGATCTCCCCCGCGCGCGCATCCGCACCCTTCGTGCCCAACTCCTCTCCGAGGCCGGAGATTCGGATCGGCGGGAGCACCGACTCGTCCGCTGGCTTCTCGCTCCTCCGGCCACCCGCACGCTTTCACCCTTCGGCACTTTCACCTGCGACGACCAAATCGGCGAATTGGCCGATTGGTGCGCTTCCCCCGAATCTTCTTACTATAAGAAACTCTCATTGCTCCCGTTACGTTCGGCGTGCCCCATCCATCCTCTGATGCCCTTCACCACGGCTCTCGCGGAGGATGAGCCCGTCCGCAAATCGTTTCACATCCGCCAGGGCATGAAACGTCTGCCGGACGATCCCAACCTCCTTTTGAAAATTGCCGGGTATCTGAAGGTCCTTCAATCCCCACCCGAGGCGCTCATAGTTGCGGACCGGGTGCTCGTTCACACTGCCGGGAACCAACCCGCACTCCGCATCAAGGGCTGGGCGCTCTCATCTCTCGATAAAAACGACGAAGCGGCCGCCATCTACGCCCAGCTCGTTTCGTTCGAAAATCCCCTTGCGGAAGATTATCAGGAAGCAGGCTACCTCGCCTCTACCATGAATCGCGCAGACCTGGCCCGGAAGTATTTCGCCGAGGGGACCGCCAGATTCCCCCGGAACGGCATGCTCTTCATCATCCAGGGCTGGTCCCTTATCAATATCCACGACCCCGAGGGAGCATTCGCATCCTTTGAGATAGCCCGATCATTCATTCCTGCGGGAAGAGTCCCTTTTTCCGATCACCTCGCCGGCCTCGCCATTTCCGCGTGGCTCACGAACCGCACCGAAGAAGCCGTCGCCGACTACCGGACGCTCATCCAGCGGGCTCCCGAATGGGCCCGGGCGAAAACCATCACCGACCAAGGCTGGCCCGATGCAGAAGCCAAACCGATGGAAGCCGTTCGTACCGCAACTCTGTTGAAGTTCCCCGAATTGACGCCGAAAGAATAAGAAGGATCGACCTGCGTTCGACTTTCTCTCCCCGGCAATAAAAACGGCCGCCTCGTAAAAGGCGGCCGTTTGGGAATCAGGAGGAGGGTTCGCAGAAGTCAGACTCAGGGAGTCGGGACTTCGGAGATCGTCTTGAGCACGCGGCTGGCGATCTGGTAGGGATCACCCTGCGAGTTTGGACGACGGTCTTCGAGGTAGCCCTTGTAGCCGTTGTTGGCGAAACTGTGCGGGACGCGGATCGAGGCGCCACGGTCGGCGATGCCGTAGGAGAACTTGTCGATCGCCTGGGTCTCGTGGAGACCGGTGAGGCGAAGGTGGTTGTC
>JANOBS010000321.1:0-2625 GCA_031411755.1 Luteolibacter sp.
CTCGATGGCCGCCTTCTTCAGGAACACGCCGATGTCCTCGCTCGACGGCAACAACGCCGAACACCCGCCGAACATCCTCGTACCGGCAGCAGAAGATCGCGACAGGTGGGTCAAGATCCCCGGAGAGATCGCTGCGATTCAGAAGCAGATTGAAGCCCGCAAAGTACCTGCCCGCGTCGAATTTGAAAAATGGCTGGCGAACGCCACTTTCGAGTTCAAGCCAACCGCCGAGCCAGCGCTTGAAGTCGCCATCCCCCTCAACGAAGCGGACGGCACCGTCAAAGGCACGGTCAAAGGCCAGGCCCGCGAATGGGCGGTCGTTCCCAACCGCATTGATGGTCCGCTCGGCAAGGCCGTGGTCGTCAACGAAACTCCAATAGACCTCGGCGACATTGCCTCGTTCAAGCGCAACGAACAGGTCAGCTACGGCGGCTTCATCCGCGTCGAGGGTCAGCCGACCGGAGCTGTGTTCGCCCGCATGAATGGTGCCCCAGGCTTCAAGGGATGGGACCTGTATCTTGAGGCTGGACGCCCGGCGTCCCACATCGTCGATACTTGGCAGGCCTCCGCCAACAAGCTCACCTCGCCCAATCCGCTCGCACCCGGCAAATGGCAGCACGTGATGGTGACCTTCGATGGCTCGAAGAAGGCCAAGCAGGCCAAGCAAGCGATGGTGATCTACATCGATGGTATCGCACAGAAGGCGGAACTTTCGCCAAACACCGTGGGCATGAACATCGAAGCCCAGGTTCCATTCGTGCTCGGCAGCCGCGCGAACGGAGACTCGAAGCTGACGGCCCCCGTCGCTCTTCAGGACTTCCGCTTTTATCGCCGCGTCCTGAGTGCTGCTGAGATCCGCTCGATCGCAAGCACCGCAGAGATCCGCCAGATTGTCATGACCCCGGTCGCCCAGCGCACCAAGCAACAGATCGAGCGGCTTTTCCCCTACTATCTGGCTCAGATCGATGCCACTTCCCGCGATCTCAGCAACAAGATCGATCAACTCGAGGCCGAGCAGGCCCAGATCCGATCAGAAGGCACGATCACCCTCGTGATGGAGGAAAAGCCCGGTGAGGCATTTGCCAACATTCTCACCCGTGGCGTCTATTCCGCCAAGGGTGATCGAGTCACGGCAAACACGCCAGCGGCCCTTCCGGCGATGCCGAAGGACGCCCCGAAGAACCGGCTGGGACTTGCGAAGTGGCTTGTCGATCCTGCCAATCCCCTACCCGCCCGTGTGACGATGAACCGCACCTGGTACTACTTCTTCGGGACAGGCATCGTGGAAACCACCGAGGACTTCGGCATCATGGGCGCACGCCCCAGCCACCCGCATCTGCTCGACTGGCTGGCTTCCGAGTTCATTTCCTCGAAGTGGGACTACCGCCACATGATCGAGCTGATGGTCACCTCGAAGGCCTACCGCCAGTCGGCCGTCGTCAGCCCTGAAAAGCTGGAGATGGATCCACTCAACCGCCTGATTTCGCGCGGCCCGCGCATTCGTCTCGATGCCGAGCAACTGCGTGACATGGCACTCGCTTCCTCCGATCTGCTGTCCCCCAAGATCGGAGGCCCGTCGGTGAAGCCGTATCAACCGGAAGGCCTGTGGGAGGCAGTGGCGATGGACCAGTCCAATACCCGCTTCTACAAGCAGGACAGTGGAGAATCCCTCTATCGTCGCTCGCTTTACACGTTCTGGAAACGCACCGCTGCGCCGGCTTCGATGGAGATCCTCAATGCTCCAACCCGCGAGGTCTTCTGCGTCCGCCGCGACCGCACCAACACGCCCCTTCAGGCCCTCGTCGTGCTCAATGATCCGCAGTTCGTCGAGGCCTCCCGCCAACTTGCCGCACTTGCCATCGCCTCCTCGCCGGACGTCGATCTGCGCATCGACTTCATCACCAAGCGCCTCCTGGATCGCCTGGCGAATCCGAGCGAGCGGAAAATCATCAGGACTTCCCTTGAAAGCATCCTGGCCGATTTCACCGCCAAGCCCGATGAGGCGGCGAAACTTCTGAAAGTCGGAGAAACCCCGGCCCCTGCGATTCCTGCTCCGGAACTCGCCGGCTGGACGATGATTGCCAGCCAGATCCTCAACCTCGACGAAACCCTCACCCGCTGATCCGCCATGAACCCGCTCGAAACCTACAACGACGCACTCACCCGTCGCCAGTTCTTCCGCAAGTCCACCACCGGACTTGGCGCGGTGGCTCTCGCCTCGCTTCTTGACCGGCCTTCATTCGCGAACGCTCCGGAGATGGGGTCATTGATGGCGGGCATCCCGCAGATCGCCCCGAAGGCGAAACGCGTCATCTACATTTCCCTCATCGGTGCGCCCTCACAGCTCGATCTTTACGACTACAAGCCGGACCTCCAGAAGCGGTTCAAGGAGGATCTGAACAAGTGGCTGAAGGACCAGGGACAGCGCCTCACCGGCATGACCTCGGGCCAGGCCACCTTCCCTCTCGCGCCGAGCATTTTCAAATTCAACCAGCACGGAAAATCCGGAGCCTGGATCAGCGAACTCCTGCCTTGGACCGGCAAGATGGCGGACGACATCTGCATCATCAAGTCGATGCACACCGATGCCATCAACCACGAGCCAGCCAACCAGCTGATCTGCAC
>JANOBS010000322.1:0-20510 GCA_031411755.1 Luteolibacter sp.
CGAAGCCGGGGTTGAAGTCCAACCTCCCGCTTCGCTGGCTTCGGCCCATCGGCCAGCCCAGAATCACCAGATATTCAAATCCCAGGCATCCTTTTCGAAGCACCCGATCGAACGGACAAGCCAGATGGAGTCGATCCTCGCGCAATCACATTCTTGTAGTGGTGAACTGTGGTAGGTGCCGATCTCAATCCCGCGTCTTGGACACCAGTGCCGCTTCCGTCACGAGAAAATCCGGGCGATACGCAGTTGTCCAGGAGGACGAGTAATCAATCAGTTCTCCACGCCCACCACGCGATAGAAGAGGGGTCCATTTCCGACCGGCAGGCTGACGGTGAAGTAGTCGTATTCGGGCGGAGCACCGGCTTGATTGAGGTCCAACGCTGGAATCTGGGGAGAAGCCGTGATCCAGGAGCCGCTTGTTAGACTGGAACTTTGCTGGAGCGTGTAAGTCCCCTGGATCCTGATCTGCAGCCAGCGCAGAACGAGGTTCCCGCCGCTGCTTGTCGTGGAGACCAGGGATCCATTGGCGGTGATCGGAGAGGTTCCGAAAAGGTATTCCTGGAGGTTCGAGAACCCATCTCCGTCGGCGTCGTCGGTGCGGAGATTCGCTCCGTTGGTGATCTGGCTTTTCCAGCTGTCATAGCTGGTGGCTCCGCCATCCACCACCAGCTCGAGGTCGTTGCCGTTGAGCCGGAGAGCGGCGGGAAGCGTGCCGATCGTTCCAAGGAGATTATTGCTGTCGAGCGTGCCGCCGGGGCTGATGCCACCGCTGGTGATGAGCTTGTAGAAGCCTGCCCTCAGGCCTCCGAGATTGGTGAAGACGAAATCATTGAAACCGAGTGCTCCACTTCCGATGGTCAGCGTGCCGGTGACTGCGATCCTGTCGCTGGTGGCGGAAGGGGCATCGAGATCAAACCTGAGTTTGCCTGATCCACCGTTGGCGGGTGCGGAGATGTTGAGGCCGCCGCCGATCGTGAGCGTGCCGGCCGATGGGCCGGGATCAAGGCTGCCTGCGGCAGCGACCGTCACGGAGCCGCCAAGGGTGCCGGTGCCGCTGAGGGTGCCGGTGCTGACGACGACCGCGCTTGCGACGTTCAATGATCCGGAGCCGCCGACCCGCAGGGTTCCACCATTGATTGTGGTGGGGCCGGTGTAGGTGTTGGCAGCGGAGAGGAGGAGCGTTCCGGTGCCGGATTTCACGAGACCCGCCGTGGTGGAGTCGCCGATCGGGCTTGCGAAAGACACGGCGTTTCCGTTGGTGTCGAGGGTGCAGGTTTTCCCACCCACCATGACCAGGCGGGACGAGACATCCAGAGTATTGCCGGTCCGCCATTGAAGCCCGCCACCGTCAATGATGATCCCCCCCGTGCTGCCTAGCCCGCCTGCGGAGAAGGAGAGCGTGCCGCCGGCAAGCGTGGTGCTGCCAGTGTAGGAGTTGGTGCCGGTCAGGCTGAGCGTGCCGCCTGTGATCGAGATCTTTCCACCTGCACCGCTGATGGATCCTGAAATCGTGTTGGTCGTTCCGTTCGCATACGAACTGAGGGTGGATCCAACGATGTTCACGTTGCCTGAAATCGTGATGCCTGACGTGCCTCCATCTGCCGAGATCCCGGAGTCGGCCGTCACGCTGACGGGTCCGGTCCAGCTGAGGCTGCGGCTGTTTGCTCCACCGACGCGGAGTGTGGCGCCATTCAAAGTCAGGGAATTCGGGAAAGTGAAATTGCTCGTGGTCGAATAGATTTGGCCCGCGTTGAGCACCACCGGACCACTCCCGAAGGCGCTGCCGGTTTGTGGGAGAATGTCTCCTGCGCCGTCATTGGTGAATCCGCCGCTGGAGGAGTTCGCGGTGGACAGGGTAAGGGCTCCGCTTCCGCTTTTCCTGAGCATCAGTGGGCCACCGGTATTCTGGATCACACCGTTGAACGTGCACGCGGCGTTGTTGTTTCCGAGGGTCAGCGTGGTCGCGCCGACCGCCGCATTGTCGATGATGCCGTTGCCACTCAGTCCGTTGATGGATTGGGGGAATCCGTTCAAGTCGAGCTTTCCATTCACGATCAGATTGCCCGCACCTGCGCCGGATGGCAGGACGTTGGCTGCGCCGGGCGAAACCTTTCCGGCTCCTGTGAGCGTGAGGTTTGCGCTTCCGGACACCGCTCCCGAGATGGCGAGAGTCCGTCCGCTTCCTACATTCCAAGCTTGCGCCGATCCGAGGATGATCGGTGCCGAGAGGGTCAGGTTCTGGCTGGCTGCGGAAAGATCGATCCCTCCATTTCCGATCGTCAGGGTGTTCGTCCCGCCGATGGAAACAGGCCCGGTCGGGTTTGTTAGAGTAACACCCAGCACATCGAAATCCTGATTGAGTACCGTGGCCAGATTCGCGGTGGAGGTGGAGTCGAAAATGATGGCGGCACCCGCTCCCGGCAGGGCGTTGGTGCTCCAATCGCCGGCGGTCGTCCACGAGGTGCCTGCCGTCCCTGTCCAGGTGGCGGGTGGGATGATGGCGGTGATTTCCAGCCCGATGAGGAGTTCAGGCCTGTTCTCCACGGTGGTGGAGGAACTGAAGTTGACGTTCAGCCAGTTGTCGCCGTTGTTGAACGGAACGTTTGCCGTCAGATAGATCGTCCTGTCAGTCCGAGCGAGCGCACTGTTGAGGGCGGCGATGAAATTGGCGCTCGATGGCCATTGCAGGGTGCCACCGCTGGGAACCGAGGTGTTGGGGTTCGTGCCTCCCAGGCTGGCAGTCAGTGCGGAACCGCCGCCGGTGTAGCCGAACTGGGTCGTGTTGTTGGGAGGAGCAAGGCTCTGGTAAGGAAGCGACCAAGGGGTGCCGGTGGTGCTGTTGACCCAGGTCGCGCTGGAGGTGAATGGATCCGTGCCATAGAGCCGGATGCCATAGGCGCTGCCTTGATTGCCCCCTGCGGAAGTGACATTGAAGGCCACCGACGTTACCGTCACTGCGCTGGTCGGCGAGGTGTTGGCGGCAATGAAGTTGTTGAGCTCGGTCAGATTGTAGGAGAACAGGCCGACGTACTGCCGACCGTTGTTTCCGGCTGGGCTTGCCTGATACAGATTTCCAATCGCGATGGTGGTGGTGGACAGGACGGAGCTTGTGTTGTTGTCGTTGAGTTGACCGTCAACCACGCCGCTGTAGCCGGTCCCACTGCCATAGGGGACGCCGTCCTTGCGGAGATCGCCCTGCTGGTAGCTGAACGTGGTGGCAATCCTTCCTGAGCTGACCGTGACGGCTACCGGTCGATCCGCGTTCAGGGAGCCGTCGCTGACCCGCACGGTGAAGTTGAAGGTTCCCGGTCCTTGTGAGTTCGTGGGCGTCCAGGAGAATGCTCCGGTGCCGGGATCGATGGTGGCCCCTGCGGGCGCTCCGATCATGCTGTAGGTCATCGTATTCGAAGGGAGGTCGTCATCCACCGCGCTGGCGGCAAACGAGAGGCTTAATCCCTGAAAGACGTTCTTCGCCGGGATGGCAGCGAGGACGGGCGGAAGGTTAACCTCGTTGACCGTCACATCCACCGACTTGTCGCTGGTGAGGACACCATCACTGACCCGAATGGTGAAATTGAAGGTGGCTGGACCTTGGGCCTCGGTGGGAGTCCAGGTGAAGACTCCCGAGCTGGCATTGATGGCCGCGCCAGTGGGAGCACCGATGAGGCTGTAGGTCAGGGTATTGGATGGAAGATCGGCATCCGAGGTACTGGCGGTGAAAGTGAGAAGCGCGCCCTCGTTGATGGTTTGGGCGGGAATGGTCGCGAGAACGGGTGCTGTGTTGACTTCGTTGATGGTGACGGCGACCGGCTGGTCGCTGGTCAGGGATCCGTCGCTGACGCGAACGGTGAAGTTGTAGGTGCCTGGGCCCTGGGCCTCGGTGGGAGTCCAGGTAAAGACTCCGGTGGTGGCATTGATGATGGCTCCGGTGGGTGACCCGACCAGGCTGAAGGACATCGTGTTTGCAGGAACATCCCCATCCGTCGCGCTGGCGGTGAAGGTGAGAAGGCTTCCTTCGTTTACGGTCTTTGCAGAAATGGAGCCGAGGACCGGAGCGCCATTCACCTCGTTGACCGTGACGCTCACTGCCTGGCTTGTGGTCAGGACTCCATCCGTCACCTTCGCCGTGAAGCTGTAGGTTCCTGGACCTTGCGCTTCAGTCGGTGTCCAGCTGAAGAGACCGGTGGCGGGATTGATGGCGGCACCGGCAGGGGCATTGATCAGGCTGTAGGTCAGCGTCTCTGCCGGAAGGTCGGCATCCGTGGCGCTGACGGTGAAACTGAGCAGCACGCCCTCGTTGACCGTCTTTGCCGGGATGACCGCCACGACCGGAGCGACGTTTTCGACTACCGCGGGAACCACGAAGCGCCATTTGACCAGATCGGTGGTGGTGCTGGTGGCGACCATGCTGAAGGTGCCATTGTCATTGTCCTTCAGACGCTTGCTGGTCGCTGGATGCTCGATGAAATACCAGCCATCCTGGTTCGCGACGAGGCTCCACTCCACCGCGGTGGAAGTCAGATTCGCAGCGGCCAGACTGATCGAAGAACCATTGTAGCTCAGAAGCCGACCGTCGCGGGTGGAGGTGATCCGGTAAGTGTTCGCGGTCGTGCCCGGAGTGAGGAACCAGCGAGTTCCCGTTCCCGAGTTTTCCGGAACCACCAAGGCTGGGCCTGCGGTTCCCCCCGGGTTCTGAAGGCGATCGTAACCACCTCGATTCTGAAAATGATACTTCTTGTTGGCGACGACACTCGTGACTCCATCCCATCCGGCATACAGCTCTCCGAAAGCGGTGAGCGTCCCATCGCTTTTGAGTGCATTGGAGCGGGGTGCGGTGGTGGGATCCGTGGCGGGGCTTGTTCCTTCGGTGAACTGGAACAGGGAATATCGCTTCAGCCAGGTGAGTGACTGGGCCCGCCACATGAACTCGGCGAGAAAGTTGTAGTTGTCCGCGTCGGACCAACTTCCGGTTCCACTCCAACTGACGGTCGAAAACTCGGTGAGCCAAACCGGCCGTCCGAAAGCGGTGTAGACATTGCTAAGTGCGGTAATGATCTGATCCACGTTCGGCGAGTCATACCAATGGACTGGAGTGTAATCGCGGCGAAATCCCTGGGCGTCCGCTTTGGCCTCCCAATCCGTGGCCCAGGTGGAAAGCGGACTTGCAGGACAGGGTCCGACGAGAGGGGCCTCCAGGGCTTCCAGACGCGGCCAGAGCGCGATCGCCCGGTCAGTGGTCATGTCCGCCTGATCGGTGTGGTCCGGCTCGTTGAAGCCCATCACGTGGGTGGGCTTGGGGTCGGACTGCAAGTCATCGCGGATCAAATCCACCGGTCCTTGGCTGGCTCCGTGGCTCCAGTTGTAATCCCCCCACTGCATGGGATTGAACTGGTGGTCGAAGGGCAGGCTGATGCTCGTGCTGCGACCCCAATTGTAGCTCCATGAAGCATTGAACTTGTCATAGGAACTCACGAATCCTGCGAGACCCTTTTTCGGATGGTAGGCGGAAAGCGCCCGTTGCCAGAGCTGCAGGGTCGAAGAGCTGGGCGTGGCCACGGTCATCGAGTTTCCCGCGTCCCAGACACCATTCCTCGGATAGACCGCCAGGCCGGAATAGGCATTGACGAGACGGAACTGGGTCGCATTCAGGTAGTCCAGGAACCAGTCCTGATGAGGCATGCCGGTGTAGGGCTCAACGACGACCGACTTTCCCGTGACGGTGGAGATCTCCGCCTGCGCCAGGCAGTTTCCCGTGGCGACATGGCGCAGCCGATAGCTGCCATCGCGATGGTTCAGGAGAAGCTGCCAGTCGAGAACCGCGGAACCGGACGAATTGTTGACGTAAACCACCTGGCCATCGACCAAGGCCAGACGAAGGTCCGGACCACCGTTCCTCAGCCGCCACGAGGAATCTGAAAAATCGTCCCACTGGGAGGTCGGCGGCGCGCTGGTCTGGACATCCTGCCCCAGCGGATAGCCGCCGGCACGCGGCGGAAAGACGAGCAGTTCCCTCACCCGAGCGGATGAGGCAGCCGTCGTGCGCAGGCGGATGCGGGAGGTTGTGACGTTTGAAGTAAATGGAATGACCAACGCCGTGCTCGTATTGGCGGTGAAGGTCGCGCCGGGGATGGCATCCCAGCCGGTCCCGTTCCAGGACTCCAGCGTGAAGCTGCCAAGCGCACTGCCGGTCCCGAAACCACTGTAAACATGGGCACTTCCAAGAACGTTCGTGTCCAGAAGGTCCAGCTCCAGCGTGTGACCCGAAACGTTTGCGCACAGCCAGCGCGACGTGTCATCCACGTAGCCATCCACTGCAAGTTTCGGGTAATACGGGGTGCTGATGCTTGAGGCCACTGCCGGCCGCTTGAATGCAAGGCTGAGCCGCTCGTCCGTCCCGATCGGGTAACCCTGCTCCACTCCACTCACCACATGGGGAGGAAACAAGGCGAACTCGCGGATCGTGCGGCTTCCATTCTCATCGGTGTAGAGGCGGAATTGATTGGAGGTCGTGGCCGCGCTGAAGATGACGGAAAGCTCGGTGGACGTGTTGCCCGTGACGGAGGTGCCAGGAACATCCACCCACGCACTTCCGTTGTATGACTGGATCTTGAAGCTTGGCAGCCCGCCCTTCGAAGCGTCGTTGTCCAGCCCCAGATAGAGATGGGCACTCCCGATGGTGACGGACCGGGGAAATGTCACCTGAAGCCACTGGGGGTTGCTCGTGTTGTTGGTTCGGAATGAATGGAAATTACTGACAAGTCCATCGACCGCGAACGACGGATCATAGTCCCCGGTCTGTCCACTGGCAGTGACTGCCTGATACTTGGCGAAGTTGACCCGGCCAGCCCACGTTCGGCCCGAGACGAGCACGAGGATCGCGAATACCAACGATGCCAAAGGAAATGCAGTCACTTTCCTTTGTCCGGTGGGTCCGCGATGTTCGGACGTGGAGTTCATGTGAGGCGTGATGATCTGGAATGTTCTCGAAGGTAGGTGCATCCCAAATGGATGAGACACGATTCGATTTGGAGGTGCATCGGGCAGCTCCCTGAGAGCACTCTGTGCCAAAGGTTTCTCATTTGCATCAAACCGCAAAGCTGAAATTCTTTTTCCCTACTGCGCATCAAAGATCAGTCCTGGATTCAATCCACAGCCATCTGCCCGAAAGTGTTCCATTTCCCGGTGAATGGAACAAGGCTCCCATGAGAGCGTTCCTCGATCAGGGCAGCTGCTCAATGGGGGCCGATCCAAGCCGCAAGTGCTCGCAGCGCCTCACGCCGGCGCCACTTCCGTCAAGAGGAAGTCGGGGCGATAGCGCAGTAGGCAGCCGACTCCGCCGTGCGTGGCGAGGAGTTCGTCGCCCTCACAGACCTCGATCGGGAGATCGCGTGCCGTGGCGAGCCGGACCAGATCCTCCCGGTCGGCGACGGCGAGCTCTTCGGAAATGACCAACTCCGCCGCGTAGCCGCCGAGGATGGCATCGCGCGAGTGATCGACCCCAACCACGGCAAGGGCTTCGCGGCGCACCTGCTCGTGGAGGCGGGTGACGGTGTCGCGCGACTCCGCCCGCTCGGCCTCGATGAAGGTCTCTATGGCCTGCTCCAGCACCACCGAGCAATCGCCACCAGAAGGTGTCTTGTAGAGCTCTCCGACCAATCGTGTTCCGATGTGTTTCGGCAGGGCCTCGCGGAGACCGGAGACGTGTCTGGGAGTTCCGGCAAGGATGAGATGGTTGTGGCCGCGCTTCGACATCAGGTTGGTGATGATCGTCACCTGGTCGCGATGGAACAGCCTGTCGCTCTCGCGCTTCTTCTGGTGGAAATGCTCGCGTCCCCACTCGCGACCGAGACGTCCGCCGAGTTCGGGACGGAGGGTCAGGATCTCCTCGCTGACGGCTCCGAGGGTCACCTCGTAGATCCGTGAGTTGTCATCGGTGGCGATGACGACAATGAAGCGATGGAAACGGTCCTTCAACTGGACCAGCGGGAAGATCGAGGGCAGCGGCGAGGCATCGAAATGCGTGTCGAGCGTGGCACTGAACGGCATCACTCGGAGGAAGGGCTGGGCACCCCTGCGGCTGAAGACCGCGATGCTGCGGCTGCTTTCCGGCCAGTCCTTGAGGATCACCATTTCGATCTCGTGGCGCGCCTCATCGAAGGCCCTGCGCTGCTTGACCGGCAGGGTCGATCGGGCGGCGGTGGCCCAGGCTGAAAGTCTGGAGCGCAGGGCATCCCGGGGCTCACTGAGATCGAGATAGGCACTGATGACAGGTGCGTCGGACTCGGGGACAACGGCCAGCTCGGCGATGTGGCCGCGCAGCACCTGCATTTCATTCATGGTCGCTTGATTGGGGTTTTTCATGGGCATGACACGACCGTAGCCAGATCTCCAAAAACGCCTGATGGAATCGCTCCGGGATTTTCCAATCAGGAAATTGAAACAAGCCCGTCACCTGAAGCGGGCAGGTCTGCCTTGACCTGGATTGCGTAAGTCCGCATTTAAGCGTTTGCGCAATCGACCACATGCCTTCCCGTCCGAAATCTCCTGCCCGGCTCGCCGATCCCTCCTCGCTGGTGGCGATCTACAAATGCCTGTGCGACCTGAACCGGCTGCGGATCCTGCACCTGCTGCAGGACGGACCGCTGTGCGTTTGCCATCTCCAGGAAACCCTGGGGATCGGCCCCACCCGGACCAGCCAGCAACTGGCCTTTCTCCGGAAACATGGGATGGTCGAGGTGAAGGTCAGCGGGCCATGGCGGATCTACTCGCTGCCGGAAAAGCCCGGAGCCACGCTTTCTTCGAACCTCGCCTGCCTGCAGGACTGCGTGACGAACTACACGCAGTTCGCCACCGATCGCGCGAAGCTCGCCAAGGTGCGGAGGAGCATCTGCGGTCCGGACCTCTGATGGAATTTCTGAAACTGAAATGCTGCTCTCAACTTTAGAAATAGAACCACGGATGAACGCAGATGAACACGGATGGAAGAGGGATTCCCTCCCGAAGAGCTGACACAGTCTGACGTTTTCATCCGAGCTCTTCATCCGTGTCCATCCTCTTCATTTGACGAGGAATTGATTGAGGAAGCTCGTCCATGTCCGCTTCGCTCCCATTGTGGTTGAAAAGCTCTTTTGACCTTTCCCATACAGCCTCCAACAAACGACTCATGAACACCCCAACCATCCTCATCCTCTGCACCGGAAACTCCTGCCGCAGCCACATGGCCGAAGGCATTCTGCGTGCCGCGGCCGGCGATCTGCTCAACGTGCAGAGTGCCGGATCGAATCCCGCTGGATACGTGCATCCGCTGGCGATCAAGGCGCTGGCGGAAATCGGCATCGACATCTCCGGGCACCACAGCAAGCACATGAACGAGTTCCTCACGCAGGACGTGGAGACCGTCATCACCGTCTGTGGCAATGCCGATCAGGCCTGCCCGATGTTTCCCGGACAGATGAATCGTTACCACTGGGGCTTCGATGATCCGGCGCATGCGACCGGCAGCGAGGACGAGCAGATGGAAATGTTCCGCCGCGTGCGGGATGAGATCCGTCAGGTCTTCGAGGCCTATGCAGCGGGTCGGAAGGATGGTAAGGCGAGCCTCTAACAGAACCTTGCCGTGATCTGTGATCGATGGAAATCGTGGGCCGGGGAGTTGCTGGGGACCTTCATCCTGGTGTTCTTCGGCTGTGGATCGGTGGCGGCCTCCGTGACGACAGGCGCCCAAGTTGGCGTGTTCCAGGTGGCGATCGTCTGGGGGCTCGGCATTGCCACGGCCATTGGCATGACCGGCCATCTCAGCGGTGCGCATCTCAATCCAGCGGTGACGATCGCCCTCGCGACCTGGCGTGGCTTTTCATGGAAAAACGTGCCGGGCTACATTCTCAGTCAGATGGCCGGTGCCTTTCTCGCGGCGGCGGTGTTGTTCGTTTGCTTCGGCCCGGCGATCTCACGTTTCGAGGAAAAGTCCGGCATCGTACGCGGGCAGACAGGCAGCGAGGCCAGCGCGATGGTCTTCGGCGAATACTTTCCCAATCCCGGTGGCAAGCCGTTGGCAGATGATCCGTGGCTGCCGGCTTCGACCGCGATCGCTTGTGAAGTCATCGCCACTGCAATTCTGGTGCTGGTGATTTTCTCCGTGACCGATCCGAAGAACACCAGCCAGCCGAAGTCCACGGTGCCGCTCACGATTGGTCTAACAGTCACTTTGCTGATCTCACTCTTCGGACCGCTGACGATGGCATGCTTCAATCCAGCGCGCGATCTGGCACCGCGCTTGTTTTCCTCCATGGTCGGCTGGGGCAGCGTGCCCTTCACCGCGAACGGCAGTGGTTGGCTGACGGTTTACATCCTCGCGCCCATCGTCGGGGCGATTCTTGGCGGCGGCTTGTCGCGCTTGTTCTCATCGACTCACGCCTCGTAAAGCTCGATCGGCAGCGCGTCCGGATCGGCGAAAAAGGTGAAGCGCTTTCCGGTCAGCGGATCGACCCTTACCGGCTCGACCGCGATGCCGTGGGCGGTCAACTGGGCGATGTTTCCTTCAAGGTCATGCGTCGCGAAACAGAGGTGTCGCAGGCCACAAGCTTCAGGGTGCGAGGGACGGGCGGGAGGATTCGGAAATGAGAACAGCTCGATCTGCGAGCCGCCGGGCAGGGCGAGGTCGAGCTTGAAGGACTGGCGCTCCACGCGGTGGGTTTCGGCGATGATTTCGAGGCCGAGGACTTCGGTGTAGAACTTTTTCGAGCGGGCGTAATCGGCGGTGATGATCGCGACGTGGTGGAGACCGGCGAGGTTCATGAGGAGTAGATGCCTGAAACGCGGAGCGATGGCGAGAGTAGGTCTGCGCTTGCGAAATGGGCCGAGGTTTCCGAAACCAAGGGCATGGAACGCGATGCTCTGCCGCTGGACCGACGCCTCAGGCAGGAAATCCTCTTCGCCCGGGAGCGGGTGTATCGCTTTGGAAAGCCGACGCCGCTTGAGCGTCTTGTGCTGCCAGGTCCAGGTCCGGAGATCTGGGTGAAGCGCGAGGATCTTTCCTCGATCAAGGCCTACAAGTGGCGAGGAGCCTGCAATCGGATGGCCGTGCTGACGCCCGAGGAAGGCGCGCGCGGCGTGGTCACGGCCTCGGCGGGAAATCACGCGCAAGGAGTCGCACTGGCGGCGAAACAACTCGGCATCGACGCCCGGATCTACATGCCGCGCTCGACGCCGCGGGTGAAGCAGGAGGCCGTGAAGCATCATGGCGGCGATCGCGTCGAGATCCGCTTGGCGGGCGACAGCTACGACGACGCGGTCATGGCGGCGCGGCAGGATGAAGAGGAAAGCGGCGCGGTTTACATCCATGCATACGACGATCTTCAAGTCATGGCCGGACAAGGCACGCTGGCCGACGAGGTCGTGCTTTCCGGTCATGGGCCCTTCGATGCCGCCTACCTGCAGATCGGCGGCGGGGGGATGGCGGCGGGTGTTTCCTGCTGGCTGAAGACCTACTGGCCCGAGATCGATCTGGTCGGCGTGGAAGGCGAAGGCCAGGCCTCGATGAAGGCCGCGCTGGCAGCGGGTGAGCCGGTCACGCTCGATCAACTCGACATCTTCTGCGACGGCACAGCGGTTCGGAAGGCCGGGCAGCTTCCATTTGAAATCTGCCGCGAGACGCTTTCAAGAGTGGAGACGGTTTCGAACGCCGAGGTCAGTCATGCGATTCGGGTCTTGTGGGAAGGCCTGCGGGCGGTCTCCGAACCTTCCGGGGCAATGGGCTTGGCGGCGGTTCTGAAGAATCGTGAGTCGCTCATTGGAAAGCGGGTGCTCGTCGTACTTTGCGGGGCGAACATTGATTTCCTCCAGCTCGGGCTCATCGCTCAGTCCCAAGGTGCGTCGGCCAATGAGGGAAGGACCTTGCGGATCCGGATTCCGGAGAGGCCGGGGACGATGCTCGAATTGTTGGACGGCTGTTTCGAGGGACTCAACATCGCGGATTTCCAATACGGCAAGTATCATGAATCGGAAGCCTGGCCGGTGTTCACGGTCACGTCAGAGGACGCTTCAAAACTCGCCGCGCTGCCCGAGCGGTTGAAAGCCGGCGGATACGAGTGGGAGGACCTCGAAGGCGCGGTGGACGTGCAGTTCCGGGCGATTCCGCTGCGCGAGGACCTCCTGCACAGCCCGCTGTTTCTGAGGCTGGACTTTTACGAACGCCCCGGCGCTCTACATGACTTCCTCGACAAGATCGTCCGGGGTCGCGCGAGTTTCTGTTACTTCAACTACCGCCAGTCGGGAGAACGGGTCGGACGCGCGCTGATCGGGCTGGATTTCGATTCGGCCGAGGCGCGTGAGGACTTCACCGCCACCCTCGCCCCGCGCGGCGATGGCTACCGGCTCTGCCAGCCCCTTGAGGCAGCGGCGCAGGCGCGGCTGCTGGGGGCATGAAAAAGGCGCCCTCCGGGATGAGGACGCCTTTTCCGAAAACCTTGCTGGCTCTTTTGATCAGCTCCCGATCTCGGTGCGGCCGGAGAGCTGGGCGCCTTCCTCCATCGTGAAGACCTTGGACTTGATGTCGCCGTTGATTCGGGACTTGTCCTTCAGCTCGCAGCGCTGGGAGGTGATCTTGCCTTCGACCTTGCCGTAGACCTTCACTTCGCCGGCGGTGATGTCGCCCTTGACGAGGGCGTTTTCACCGATGGTGACGCGGCCCTTGTCGGAGTTGATCTCACCCTCGATTTTTCCGTCGATGATCATGTCATTGGAAAAGCGGATCGAGCCGGTGATTTCGATGCCGCTAGCGAGAACGTTGGTCGGATTTGCCATAACGCTGGGAATGGAGCAAAGGATGCGCGGCTTGGCAATGGGAAACCCGGATCATTCCGGCTTCGCGACCAACGTCAGGATCGGTCGGTGATCGGACGCGATGGCCTCGGCGAGAACGGTGGTGGGTTTCACGACACGCAGGCCGCGCACGATGGCGAAGTCGATCTCATCGGCCGGCTTGTCCGCTGGATGAGTGGCGGGGGCGCCGGCCTTTGCGACGATGGACCACGGGGCCTGGGCGAACACCGCCATCGTCTTGGAATCAGACACGGCGTTGAAATCCCCCGCGAGAATCACGGGACTGGTGGAGATTTCCAGCAAGGCAGCGGAGGCGACCTGCGCCTGGACGAGCTGGCGAGCCTCTTCCTTGTAATCAAGATGCACACTGGCGACGGTGATCGGCCCGAGCGGCGTATCCGCCACGGCGGAAACGGCGATGCGCGGCTCTCCTTCGCCGGGAAGACGATGGATTTTCAGGTCGGAAAGCGGAAAACGGGAGAGAATCATCTGGCCGTATTCACCGCCCTCAAAGTCCATGGCCTTCCCGAAAACCTGATTCATTCCGGTCAGGCGGGCCAGCTCTGCAGGCTGATCCACGTTACCGGTCCTCTTGCAGCCCTTGTCCACTTCCTGAAGCATCACCACATCCGGCTCCTGGGCCTGGATAACTGCCGCGAGACGATCAAGGTTCACTTTTCCGTCCGTCCCCTCGCCATGATGGATGTTCCAACACAGCACCTTCAGTGGCTTGGAATCCTCGGCCGCCCGGCTGAAACCGGCGGTCGAAAGCAGAATCGAAAGCATCAAAAGGAACCTCATGAGGCCCCATACGTCGGGGGCGACGTGGAAATTTCCGTGCATCCGATCCGAATTCCGCGCTAGAAAGCCATCGAAACCCACGTTTCCCCACCATGCCCCGCGTCACCATCACCGTTCCCGATCACACTCCACAGCCTTACCGGTTCCAACTCGACCGACGAGTGGTCAGCCTCGGGCGCGGCAGCGACAACGACATTGCCATCGACTGCGGCTCGGTTTCCGTGCGTCACGCAGAGATGGTGCGGGTCGATGGCGGCTATGAAATCCGGGATCTCGGATCCACCAACGGTACCAAGCAGGACGGCGAGCGCCGCCTGGCCATCCCGCTCAAATCGGGTGCTACGGTCCTGCTGGGCGACGTCGCCTTCGACTTTCAACTCAGCGAGGAAGAACTCACCGCGCTGGCCGAGGAAGCCGCCAGCCTGGGCAGCCAGGCCAAGGCTCCGGCCGAAGAAAAGCGCCCCGAACGCAAGACCCCAGCCCGCTCCTCGATGGCGTCCGCGCCCGCCTCGTCCGGCGGCGGTGGCTTCGTGATGTTCCTGCTTTTCGTGATCCTCGGCACCTGTGCCTTTTTCGTCGGACTCTCGATGCGCTATCAGAAGGACACGAAAAAGTCGCTCATCAGCGAGATGACCAAGCCGCGTGTTGTCGTGAAGCCCACCTCGGCGATGGACGAGGTGCCAGCCGATGCGAAAAAGGCCCCGGCTCCCGAGACTCCCTGAGCCGACAGAAATTCCGCTTTCCCGGAAATCCCCTCCCAGCCACGCTCCCTGCGTGTCCAGTGCTCCTCTTGGCTTCTTTGATTCCGGCGTCGGCGGCTTGACCGTCGTCCGCGCCGTGCAGGAACTCCTGCCCTCGGAAGACATCATCTACCTAGGCGATACCGCCCGGCTGCCCTACGGATCGAAAAGCCCGGAAACGATCCGCCAGTTCGCGGACGAGGACGTGCGTTTCCTGCTCACGAAGGAGGTGAAGGCGATCGTCGTGGCCTGCAACACCGCCACCGCCCACGCGCTGCCGACGCTTCATTCGAAATACCGGATACCGATCATCGGTGTCATCGAACCTGGGGTCGAGGCCGCGCTTTCCGATTCGTCTGTGGAACGCGTCGGCATCATCGCCACCCAGGGCACCATTCGCTCGCACGCCTACCAGCACGCCCTCGCCCAGCGCCGCACCGGGCTGATCATCTACGGGCAAGCGACACCACTGCTGGTGCCGCTCATCGAGGAAAACTGGATCGACCACCCGGCCACCAAGCTCGTGCTGAAGACCTACCTCGACCCCTTGGTGGAAAAGGGCATCGACACTCTCATGCTGGCCTGCACGCACTACCCGCTGCTCATTCCAGTGCTGAAGGAGCTGCTGCCTGCTGAAATCCGCTTGGTGGATTCCGCCATCACCTGCGCCGAGCACTTGAAGCGCGAGCTCACGCGACTCGACCTGCTTGCGCCCCCGGAAAAGACCGGATCGCTCTCGATCCACCTGACCGACTTCTCCGAGCAGTTTGGCGAATTGGCCAGCCAGTTCCTGAAAAAATCCCCCGGACGCATCCAGCGTGCGGTCCTCGGCTGAGCGGAGGCCACGGGACATTTGCGGATTTTACGCCTTGAATCACAAAGGAAAGCCATCCACTCAGAAGCCGTTGTTTGGCGATTGGTCTGGTAGAGCGTTTCCCGCAAGAGCTGAATGGGTTGGTTTCAATAGGCTTTCATCCGAAGCTTCTCCGACCGCTCTTTTTCCGATTGAATCCTGCCGTCCACGTGCGGCTTCCATTTTTCCCAACTGAATTCCATGAGTACAAGATTGTTTGGCACCGACGGCATCCGAGGCCGCGTCAATGAGTTCCCCATCACCGCTGAAGTCGCCCTCCGCGTCGGCAAGGCCGTCGCCCGGGTCCTCCGTTCCTCCGGCCCGAACCGGAATCGCGTGCTCGTCGGAAAGGACACCCGCATTTCGGGCTACATGCTCGAAACAGCGCTCACCAGCGGACTCGTTTCGATGGGCATGGACGTGTTCATGGTCGGACCGATGCCCACGCCAGGAGTCGCTCACTTGACCAAATCGATGGGGGCCGCCGCCGGCATCATGCTCACCGCCTCCCACAATCCCTACGAGGACAACGGCGTGAAAATCTTCGGGCCGGACGGCTACAAGCTCTCCGACCAGCTTGAGGAAATCATCGAGCGCCACATCCTCGGTGAGGAGCCCGAGGCTGCTCCCGTGCCACCGCGACAGATCGGCAAGGCCCACCGCATCGAGGACGCCCGCGGCCGCTACATCGAGTTCGCCAAGCACACCGCCGACAACGTACCGCTGCATGGCCTGAAGGTCGTGGTCGATTGCGGACACGGCGCCGCCTATTTCATCGCCCCGCTCATCTTCAAGGAACTCGGCGCGGAAGTCGTCACCACCGGCATCCAGCCGGACGGCACCAACATCAACGACGGCTGCGGAGCCCTGTTCCCGGACAATGCCGGTAGCTCGTGCGCCGCTTCAATGCCGACCTCGGTATCTCCTTCGATGGCGATGCCGACCGGGTGATCTTCACGGATTCCAACGGCCAGGTCATCAGTGGCGACCGCATCCTCGCCCTTTGCGCCATCGCTCTGAAGGAACAGGGTCGCCTCAAGCACGACACCATGGTCTGCACCACGATGAGCAACCTCGGTCTCAAGGAAACCATGGCCGCCCACGGCATCAAGGTCGAGACCACCGGCATCGGCGACCGTCAGGTCATCGAGCGGATGCGCCAGGGTGGCTTCACCTTCGGCGGGGAAAACTCCGGCCACTTAATCTTCGCCGAGCACGCCACCACCGGCGACGGCATCCTCAGCGCGCTCCAGGTGCTCAAGATGATGCGCGAAAAGAACGCCACCATCGCCCAGCTCGCCGCCGCGATGTCCGAGTATCCGAGCCAGCTGGCGAACATCCCGGTGAAGGACAAGCCGCCGATCGAGTCGCTTCCGAAGCTCAAGAAACTCATGGCCCAGGCCACCAAGACCTTCGGCAACGACGGCCGCCACCTGATCCGCTACTCCGGCACCGAGAACAAGATCCGCGTCCTCGTCGAGCACCGCCAGATCGAGGAGGCCCGGATCTGGCTCAGCAAGTTCGCCGCCGCCATCCGCGAGGAAATCGGTTGATCACCATGCCATCCAACGACGACAGCGCCTGCCATCCGCTCACGCTGACGCGCAGCATCGAGGAGTTCCCGATTGGGAACATCCCGCTGAGCATGCATCAGAAGATGAAGAAGGTCGGCCCTTGCGAAGATCTCACGATTCACCCGCGGGCCTGGCTGGATGTGGAAGATGCGGCCGAATTCACGGATTTGAAATTGCTCACGATCGTTGATGAAAACGGCGTGGCGCTGGCATGGCGCGGAGATCATCCGGAACTGGCGTGTGCCAAGGTCGCCACGAAATCCTTCATCATCCGCCACCCTTGGGACCTGCTTCGTGCCAATGAGCAGTTCGTTTCCTCTCTTACGGAATCCTCGTTGTCATACGGCACCGTCCACGCCTCCGCCGTGATCGAGGGCATCGTCCACCTCGGCCCAGGAGCCCGCATCCTGCCCGGCGTGTTCATCGAGGGAAATGTCATCATCGGAGCCAACACCAAGATCGGCCCGAACTGCTATCTACGCGGCAGCACCTCCATCGGTGAAAACTGCCACATCGGCCAATCGGTCGAGATCAAGAACTGCCTGATCCTTTCGAAAACCAACGTCGGCCACCTGTCCTACGTCGGCGACTCCGTCCTCGGAGAAAAGGTCAACTTCGGAGCCGGTACCACCGTTTCCAATCTCCGCCACGACGGCAAGCACCACCGCTCAATGGTCAACGGCGAACTCGTCGACACCGGTCGCCGCAAGTTCGGCACCATCGTCGGCGACAACGTCCACACCGGCATCAACACCTCCATCTACCCGGGCCGCAAGCTCTGGCCAAACACCAGCACCCGCCCCGGAGAAATCGTTCAAAAAGACAAAATGACGAATGACTAAGCACGAATGACGAATGAAAGAATTCTCATTCGATCTCGCGCCCTTCGTCTCAACCTTTCGTCATTCGGAAATTAGTCATTAGTCATTTCTTCCCAAAATGTGCGGCATCGTAGGTTACATCGGCAAGTCGGACGCTCCCTCCGTTCTCATCAACGGACTCCGGCGTCTCGAATATCGCGGCTATGATTCCGCAGGCGTGGCCATTCTCGACGACGGCAAAATCATCGTCACCAAGGCCCCCGGCAAGGTCGCGGCACTCAGCGAAAAGACCCGCCGGGAATGGCCGGCCGAACGCTTCAGTCGCAGCGGCACCGGCATCGCCCACACCCGCTGGGCCACCCACGGCCCACCCACCGAGGCCAATGCCCACCCGCATCTCGATCAGACCGGAAACATCGCGCTGGTCCACAACGGCATCATCGAGAACTACCGCTCGCTGCGGGCCCGACTCGAGGCCAAGGGCGAGCTCTTCCTTTCCGATACCGATACCGAGGTCCTCTCCCACCTCATCGGCTCCTGCTACAAGGGCAACCTTTTGCAGGCCGTTTGCGATGCGCTCCATCAGGTCGAGGGCACCTTCGGCATCGCCGTGCTGAGTTCCTTGGAGCCGGGGAAAATCATCACCGCCCGACGTGGCAGCCCGATCGTCATCGGCGTAGGCGAAGGTGAAACGATCATCGCCTCCGACGCCTCCGCCATCCTCTCGCACACCCAGCGGGTCATCTACCTCGACGACAACGACATCGCCGTCGTCACCGCCGACTCGATCGACATTCGCGACCTGAACAACGTCCCAGTCACCCGCGAGATCGCCGAACTCGGCCTCGATGCTGGCGCTGCGGAAAAGGGCGGCTACGAGCACTTCATGCTCAAGGAAATCCACGAGCAGCCGGACGCCCTCGCCAACGCGATCCGTGGCCGGCTCGATTTCAACCTCGGCACCTCCGTGCTCTCCGGCATGGGCACCTCGCCGCGCGACCTTGCGGAAATTTCCCGCATCGTCCTAGTCGGCTGCGGCACCTCGCTGCACGCCGGGCTTGTCGGTGAATACGCCTTCGAGGATCTCGCCGACGTGCCAGCGGAAGTCCAGCAGGCCGCCGAGTTCCGCTACCGGAATCCCATCGTCGGCCGCAATGACCTCGTCGTCGCCATTTCCCAGTCCGGCGAAACCGCCGACACGCTCGCGGCTGTTAGAGAGGCGAATCAGAAGGGCGCGTTCGTGATGAGTCTCTGCAACGTCGTCGGCTCCACGATCTCGCGCGAGACCGGTCGCGGCGTCTACTTGCATGCTGGCCCTGAGATTTCCGTCGCCTCCACCAAGGCCTTCACCTGCCAGGTGGCCGTTTTGCTGATGATGGCCCTGAAACTCGGTCGCGGCCGACGCTTTTCCCGTGAGGACGGCATCGCGCTGGCCCGCGACATCGAATCAATCCCCTCGCTCGTCGCCCGCACCGTGGCGAAGAGCGACCACATCGAGGCCATCGCAAAACGCTACGCCGCCGGTGAACACGCCTTCTTCATCGGTCGCGGCCCGATGTATCCGGTCGCCCTCGAAGGCGCGCTGAAGCTGAAGGAAATTTCCTACATCCACGCCGAGGGCTACCACGCCGCCGAGCTCAAGCACGGCCCGATCGCGCTGCTCGTGAAAGACACCCCGGTCATCGCCCTGGCCTGCGACATCGCGGGCAAGGACAAGACGCTTGGCAACATCGAGGAATGTCGCGCCCGTGGAGCCCGCATCCTCGGCATCATCACCGAAGGCGATCACGAAGCCGCCGAGGCGATGGATGACGTCATCGAAATCCCAGCCTGCCACCCGCTCGTCGCCACCATCCCCGCCGCCGTCGCCCTCCAACTCTTCGCCTACCACGTCGCACGCGCAAGAGGCTGCGAAATCGACCAGCCCAGGAATCTTGCGAAAAGCGTGACGGTGGAGTGAGCGTAGTGGGGCTGGTGGGAGCAACAAGAGGGGCACGGGCGGCTCGCCCGTGATGAAACATTTGCTGCGTGCGGGCCGCCCATGCCCCCTTTTTCCCTTTCTACCGTTTGTAGAGTTCAAGGTTGTTGCGGATATATCGCTCGACCAGCTCAGGCAACTTCGGGTTGGCTTTGTAATAAAGGCTATCAAGTTCTCGATAAGGATCCTTCTGATCAGATGCGGTAAATGAATCTAGATCCGCATGCTCCGGAAAACGTTCGGGACTGTAACGATAACGCGCCCTTCGAAAAATCTGGCCAGCATCTTGTTCGATTGAATAGACGCAATGTCACGCATCACCCATGGATGAAATCCTATCAGCATGGCTTTACTCGTGGTCGATGTTGCGCGCACCGCTCTTGTTAAGGTAAATGGTTATACGGCCACAGACGTTGGAGTGGTCTCCATATAGCCCCAGTTCCATTAGACCATGCTTTCCATCAGCCGTGCGGATCGCATATTTGTCAGTCACCTTAGACCTCCAGGCTTTTGCATCTCGCGGGTAGTCATACTCGTGGCCGGGCAGGTAGCCATCAGTAGGAGCAACCTTCGCCGTCTCGTCAGAAAGGAGAGCCATTCCGAAACCGGTGGCACGCACGTCCACCGACCAATCAAATGACTGCAATCTGTTGGCCGTGTTCATACCATTCCGCTTAGGGGTAAGAATCAGAGTACCAACCGCTGGGCCGCAATCGACCGTGACCTGACCGGCATTCCACACGAAGCTGAGCTGCTTGTCGTAGACCCTTTCCGCCCTTGGCAGATCATCTCGGATGAGCGTGAATTCAACAGGCTTGGCGGGATCGGCATGTTGGCGGTCCGCCGATCCGGACTCATACCTGAAACCCGCGTTCCGATACCCTAGCTCGCGGAAGCCCGCCTTAGACATGAAGTCTACTCCCA
>JANOBS010000323.1:0-4692 GCA_031411755.1 Luteolibacter sp.
CGCCAACGATGACCGCCGGCACGCCCGCCACCGTGGTATGTGCCGGCACATCGGCGAGCACCACGCTGCCCGCGCCGACCTTGGCGCCGGTGCCGATTTCCACGCGACCGAGGATCTTCGCCCCCGCGCCTAACAGAACTCCCGAACGCACGATCGGATGACGATCGCCGCATTCCTTGCCGGTTCCGCCAAGCGTGACCTCGTGGAGGATCGAGACATCATTCTCAATGATCGCCGTTTCCCCGACGACGAACGAAGTCGCGTGGTCGAGCAGGATGCCACAACCGATGCGCGCGGCCGGATGGATGTCCACGGCGAAAGCCTCGCTGACGATGCTCTGGAAATACAAGGCCAGCCAGCGGCGTCCGTCGTGCCACAGTCGGTGGGCGACCCGGTAGGTTGTTAGAGCAAGAAAACCCTTGTAGAAAAGCAACGGCTCAAGCGGCGAGAAGCACGCGGGGTCGCGCTGGAAAATCGCCACCAGATCGCGGGCGGCGTGTTGGACGACGGCTGGATTTTCCGTGAAGACCTCAGAAAAAAGCGGCTCCATGCGGACGCGGGGCATGTCCTCGCGGGCCAACCGACGCGCAAGACGGGCAGCCAACGAAGGGCCGAAACCGTCCTTGGAAAGCACGACGTCATCGAGCAATGGCTTGAGCGAGGGCTCCTCGGTCGCGACCTGGTTGGCCGCCGTAAGAAGGTCGGACCAGAGTTTTTCAAGGTCGACGGTGCCACCGGCGCACAACCCGATCGCCTTCGTGCTCGCCGCCGGGGCGCTGTTGTGTTCCGAATCGTTCATGAAGATTTCCCAGAAGCTGGAGTATGCCTGCCGCGCCTTGGCCCAGTTGGCCCGGCGTGACGACGGGCGGACTCTTACACGTCTTGAGGACCTCGCGCAACGGGAAGCCGCATCGGCGAACTTTCTCGTCCAGATCCTCAACGATCTCAGGCGTGCGGGGCTGGTCGACAGCCGCCGCGGCCAGGCCGGCGGCTACCTGCTGGCGCGACCGGCGAAGTCGATCACGCTGCAACAGATCGTCCTCGCGGTGGACCCGGCGCTGATCCAGTTCTCGGTCTCCTCCGACGGCGAGTCCGGCCCCTCAGTGCGGGTTGCCTGGAAAAAGGTGGCGGATGCACTGGAGGAGCAGATGCAGTCGATCACGCTGGAGATGTTGGCGCAACAAAGCAGCTCGCCGATGTTCTACATTTGAGGCACTGAGGGCGGGACGGGCAGATAGTCAGGAAATCTGAAACATTTGGCTGGATAGGACTTCCTGAAATACGTATACGGATGGGGTCCCGCTTCCACCCTACCCCCATGCCCGGCAACGCCGAACACACCCACCACATCCGCGTCCGTTCCACCCAACTGGAAATGACTCCCGGAGGAACCACCGTCGGGGACGACTACGACGGTAAACTCAAGGCCGCTGAAGCCCAACTCGAACAGCTCCAGCAAAAGCGCGAGGAGCTGGAGAGGAAGAAGCAGGAGCTGGAGGCCCTCAACGCCCGTAAGCGGGATTTCATGACCGCCCAGGTCGAGCTGACGGACAAGCTTTCCTCCGCTGTCACGCGGATCGATCGCGAGCTCTTCGAAATGCGTCAGGAGATGGAGGACCTCGAGCAATGCCGGGTCTGCTTCGCCTCGCACCTCGACAAGCTCGGGAAATACAATCCGGAGTCCTGGACCAAGGAGCAGCTCTCCACGCATCTCGATCGCGCGATGACCACCACCGACCTCGCGGCGGACGAATACGAGCAGGCGGCCGCCCATTTCGATGGCATGCGCAGCGGTGCGATTTTCGGACGCGGCAAGGGCAAGCGCACCGGCCCCGGCTCCTCGGCGGTGGGTGAATTCGCCGTCCAGTTACGCAATGGCCTGGCCTTCAATCTTCCGGTGCTCGTCCTCGGCGGCATCGCCCTCGTCGTTTACATCCTGAAATAATCCGCATGGCCCGAGGCAGCAGCGATGTGGACCCCGATCTCCTGGCGATCTCGGAAGAGCAGGCCCGTCTGGAAGCAACGATCGCGGCCACTCTGGCGGAACCGGATCGCCTGAAGCGGCAGTTCGAGGAAAGCAACGCCACGCTTCCTCCGACCGATGACTTCCTCGAACGCCAACGTCAGAAGGACTTCGAGGAACGAGCCACCCGTGGAAAAGTCCGCAACGAGCATAAGAGCCAGCGCCGCAGCCTCTTGCTGCTGATACTTCTGGCGACTGCCAGTGCCTGCCTGGTGGCCTGGGGCATCAAGCTCATGGGCCATTGACTGGCTCACCCGCCAAAGCGCGAAAGGTCGATAAAGCCTGACTTGATCTCGATGCCTTCGGATTTCAAAAGCCGGGTTTTCTTCACCATCTCCGGCCCTTCCGTTTCGCCATTGAAAGCTCCGAGCGAACCATCTGCCCGCACCACTCGATGGCAGGGAACTTCTGGAGCAAAAGGATTCCTTGCCAGTGCCGAACCGACCGCCCGCGCCGTGCCACGACCAGTCATCTTGGCCACCGCGCCATACGTCGAGACGCGGCCCTTCGGAATGGTCCGAACAACAGCATAGACCTGCATCTCGAACTCGGTGGGAGGGCGCGAAGGCTTCATCGGCCTCAGGACTTCACCTTGCCCAGCTTTTCCTTGAGCTTCGGCCACTGCTCGCGGCTGACAATGTAGCCGACGCAGCCGTTCGAACCGCAGAGGCAGGGATGGTCCTCGTAGCAATCGACATCGAAGCCGTAGTCAAAGGTCAGCTCCTCGCCTTCCGCGATCTCCCGCAGCGAGTAGATGAAGATCTTCCGGCCCTCAACAAAGGCCTCGCAGTTCGGATTGCAGGAATGGTTGATCAGCCTGGCGGTGTTCCAGGGGACGTTGCCATCGATGTCCCAGGTCTTGGAAAGCGTGAAGATGTAGACCGCCGCATCGCCGGTCTTGAGCGACTTGGCATGCTGCGCGTTGGCCCGGCGGTCGCTCTCCTTCTTGTCCACCAGCTCACCCACATACTCGATGATCTTGGTTTTCTCCGGGATCAGCCGGGTGGCGTAAACGCCGCGTCCGTGAATGTCCGATCCCCGCACTTCGCACAACTCACTCTGTGCCCGGTTCCAGAGCGCGATCAGTTTCTTGTGCAACAGCGCCTGTTCCTGCTGCTTGTTCGGTTGTTTACCCATAACGTCCATGTCGAAATTCATTCTCTCCACCCTCAGCGCTCTTTCGCACCACCAACCTCGCGACCGCCGATCGCAGGCAGCTCCAGATCTTCCGGCAAGGTCGGAAACAAGCTGCGGAGATCCGAAACCGTCAGGCCTGAGCCGTCGATGAAGGTCCAGTCGTCCTTGCCCTTGTCGGAGATCGCCACCTGGAAGCCGGTGCTCTCGACCACGTAGGGCTTGGAGTCGTTGGGCTTGAAGAAGCGGAACTGTGTCGTGGTTGGAATGAAGAGCATCCACTTCGTGAAAACATCCACCTCGGCCTGCTTGCCGTTGACGGTGACGGCCTTTTTCCCGAGTGCGACCTCATGCACCGTCGGCTGCCCCTCGGGCTTGAAGGAAATCAGGCTTACGCCGTTGCTCTGCATCTGCTTGGCGGCTCCGGCGAGCTTTGCCTCCAGCTTCTCCATGCCGCCGACACGTTCCGCCATCCGCTTTTTCCAGGTCGGATACATGCGCTCGATCGCCACAGCATAACGGCCGAGGACCACCTCGCCGCCGAGCTTCTCGACTGCGGTCTTCGCCGAAAGGATCACCTCGGGAGCGGGCACTTCGCGCTCCGGCATGCTGTTCTCGGAATCCGCAGGCTTCGGTGCGACTGGAGCTACCGGCAGGGCAGGCTTGGTCTGCGCGGACAGGAGACCTCCACCCGTCAGCATCACGACCCAAGGGCTCATCAGCAGAAATCGCAACGTTATCACGAAGCAATCGATGGCCCGCAAACCCCCTTCCGTCAAGCGCGCCCGAAATCCGCTTGGTTTTCCTGACGCGAGTCCCTAAAGATCCTCCCCCCATGGCGAAGCAGGCACTCGGAAAAGGACTAGGAGCCCTCATCAAGAAACAGGCAGGTAGCGCACAGGCACCTCAGGAGGTTTCCATTGATGAGTCGAAACGCGTCCGTGACGTGCCGATCGACCAGGTCGTCCCCTCGCCTCTTCAACCACGAACCGTCTTCGTCGATTCGCCGCTGGATGACCTGATGGAGTCCATCCGCCAGCACGGCATCATCCAGCCGCTGATCGTCCGACTCGTCGAAGGAAAGCTCGAACTCATCGCCGGTGAACGCCGCTGGCGGGCTTCGAAAAAACTCGGCCTCGCCACCGTGCCTGTCATCGAGCGCGAGGCATCCGACCGCGACGTGTTGGAAATGGCCCTCATCGAGAACCTCCAGCGCGAGGACCTGAACCCGATGGAAGAAGCCGCCGGCTATGTGCGGCTCGCCCGTGAGTTCACGATGAAGCAGGAGGAGATCGCCGGTCGTGTCGGCAAGTCCCGCGCCAGCGTTGCCAATGCCATGCGCCTTCTCGATCTCCATCCGGACATCCAGATGCTCGTCGCCCAGGCCCACCTTTCCGTCGGCCATGCCAAGGCCCTGCTCTCGATCAAGGACCGCGACGCCCAGCTCCTCGCCTCCGATCGCGTCGTCCGTTCCAAGCTCACTGTCCGCGCCACCGAGAAGCTGGCCCAGAGTTTCCAGAACGATCCCGCCGCCG
>JANOBS010000324.1:0-5594 GCA_031411755.1 Luteolibacter sp.
CCGGCGACAATCACTGCGAACGCGTGATCAACGTGCGCGGCACACTGCCGATCCTGTTGGTCGACGGGAATCCAGCGGGCTCGTTTTTCGAACGGGCTGCCGGCTACTCGGCGCTCGCGCTCGCGCCTTCGGCATCCGTGATCAACGGCAGACGTGTCGGTGAAAGTTTCCTGATGGATCCGCGTGTCATTGCCGCGCCTGCACTTCAGGAAGAGGATCTAGATGGAGTGGCCGTCATCGTACTGGCGGATGTTTCCAGATTGCCCGAACGGATCGCATCCAAGCTGGCGTCGAAGGTTTCCGACGGCGCGGGCCTGCTGGTCATCGCCGGGCCGAGGGCGGAGGCCGCATTTTACAACGCCTGGAGCGGAGTCGACGGAAAGCTCCTACCGGTGGCGCTCGGTGAAGAAGCGGCGGATACGGAAGGTGTTTCACCTGCCCCTTCGACCTTCGTTCATGAGGCGCTCGGGCTCTTCATCAAAAACGGCGATCTGCAAAGCTGCCAGGTGAAGCGCTGGCGGAAGACTGGCGAAACCACCAGCGGCGGCGTGCAGGCGGCGGCGTTTTCAAATGGCGACGCCTTCCTCGCCAGCCGCAACTACGGGAATGGTCGTACCTTGCTCGCGACTTGTGCCTTTGATGCCCGATCGGGAAATCTTCCGGCGCGGAGTTCATTCGTGCCCCTTGTACATGAGCTCGTCACCTGGGCAGCAGGAGGTGGAGTGAACCTCAACATCGAGGCCTCCTGGAGTCCGAGCATCGCGCTGAACGGCGTCAATGGCGGGCTTTCGGCTGAATATTTCCGCTCGTGGGCACAGAACAAGAAGCCGCAGATCATTCGCATCGATCCCGCGGTCAACTTCAACTGGATGAACGACAAGCCCGACATTCGGATGCCGCAGGACAACTTCACCGTGCATTGGCAAGGCAGCCTCGTCGCCCCGGTCAGCGGCGAGTATGTTTTCGATGCCGAGGTCGATGACAGGCTCGAGCTCAGCATCGCGAATCGCAGCCTTGGCAAGGCCCAGCCGTGGGCAAAGGAACTCGGTCGCGTCACACTCGAAGCAGGCAAGCCCGTGCCGATCAAAGTCGTGTATGAAGAAGACGGCGGCGAGGCTTACGTGCGGCTCTACTGGACGATGCCGGGCGGCGCGCGACAGCTCGTCCCATCCTCGGCGCTGCTGCCCATTTCCAGCGGGGAAGATGAGGCGATGAAAGTGGTCGACCCCGTCGGACTGCCGCGCGAAGCCACGATCCGAAGCGGCCGACGTGGACAGGAACTGGTGATCACCGGCGCCGCGATTCCAGGCGTCTATCAGGTCGCGGCAGGCGAGTCCCTGGATGACGTGATCCCCGATCTAACAGAAGGCAAGCTTCCCATCGCGGTGAAGCGGGATGCCGGTGAAAGCCGATTCGAGCCGATGACGAATGACGATCTCACGCTGATTCGCAAGCACGCGGATTTCCTGCAACCGAAGTCCGTCGCGGACATCCTCGGCGTGCTTCAGGGCAAGGGCTTCGGTCGTGAAATCTGGAAGCTGCTGGCGATCGCGGCGTTCATTCTTTTCCTGCTGGAAAGCGTGCTGGCGAGATGGGTTTCCCGTTCACGGCGCACCGCCGAAGACGTGCGGGTGGAGTTTGGTGAAGACGTGGTTTGGAGGGCGGGATCATGAAACGGATTTTTCGATTCCTCATGCTCATGGACTTGCGGACTTGCGCGACATAATGACACAACCAGTGAGTAGGAGCAAAATCGTCCCGAAGGAAGTCCCCAACCAAAGCCATTTACTTGTGGTGGGTTGCCCCCCTCTCGGTGCCTCTTTGGCGTTACTTGCATTTGCTTGAGTAACATTTTTTTCATTATTCTTCTGCTTATTTTTTAGAAGTATTTCGCGCTTCTCAAGAGCAGTAGCCATATTTTTTTCGAAGTCTTCCTTGACTCTATTTAGTTTGTTTTTCTCTAAACGACTTTCACTAAACTCAATGAACTCCTCATACAATTTGGCAGCAGTAACAGGTCCATCGGGATGAAGAGCACCCGAAAGAGCAATTATACAATGATACATTTTGACATCAGAGCTTTCGGCAGTTTGCCCCTGAGCAAAATTGCGATCATCTTCTTTTCGAACATCTGCCTTTAAAATTGAAAATTGATCTTCTGCATTTTTTTTAAGTATTCTAACGCCTTCTGGTCCATCACAAGTAGCAACGGCCATACATGCGCTTATAAATGAATTGCCGTAAATGTTGAGATCTGCAAACGCCTCTATTTTCTGTTGGTCTGTGCCAAATTCTTGCAGTATCAAAATCGCTAATAGCAGCTCAGAACCGCCGCGAGGCACCACCTGTTCAGAAAGTTCTTTTGCCATGAGCGGCGTTAAAACCGCCAGATGAGCCGCTAGCTGCGCTCTATTACTAGGAGCAATATTTTGGATATCTTTAAAATAGTTAGGATCTACGACATAGTCGCCGTCAAGCGGCGGGCGTGCGCTTTTCTTAATCTCAGCTTCGTCTAAAACTTGCCATAATTCTTCCGTTGGTGATTTGGAAAAACCAATCAACGGCAGAATGCAGAGTGCAGCGAATATAAGAAATATTTTCATTTCGCGAGGGGTGATGACTGGGCTTTGGATTCTTGTCCGGTTGAAATGCGTTTCGTTGAACCAATGGATTGATTGCTACGGCGTGCCGCAAACTCATTGTCTGGAGGAACTGTCCAAATCGTGTTGTCGTCAGCATATTCAGTACTAAAGTCATTGTAAGGGGGCGCTGAATGTGCGGAGTCGGTCAATATATGGAGCGCTTCATGCGCGGCGGTAAAATCATAAAGATAATTATTAGCTAACAAAATTTTGTTTTGGAAGCGAATATCAGCGGAATCGACATATTTTGGTGGCGTAGCAACCCCATGATGATGGGTGACACTTAGGCCCATTCCTTTGACGAGATAAATCATAAGCGTATTGTAGAAGTCATTGGGAGAAACTGAGTCAACGATGTCTTTAGTTTTCTGCGGGAAACTAATTTTCCCAGCGGCAGGAGAAAAAGTTGGGATCTCGCTATCAGATAAAATTCCTGAGTTTCCAATATCTGAGCCCGCGAGGACAGCCGGAAAATCAAACTCAATGCCCACCTGGGCATACCTTTCTTGCATTTTTAACTTAGCCCATTCAATTTGTGCGCTTGACCAACAAGGATTCGTGCTGAAGATGCCGTAAGTGCAATTTACGAATTGCACCTTCACTGTCTTCTTCTTATTCACGGGCAATTTCAAATCCGCAGGCGACCAGGTTCCATACCCTGCTTGAACTTCTGAAATCTTGAAGTTTCCGCCTAGTTGGATTTTATGAGTGATGTCGTCTGGTTCGTCATCCTTCTTAGGACTTGAATATGATTTTTCGTGATCATCATCGATACTGTCGGCAACGAGGAGCATGTTTTTGGTGATTGCATCGCCACCCAACGTTTCAAGCGTGTACTCAGTAGGATCATCGTTGTAAGCTGGATCTGGATTATCTACGGTCCCGAATTTCATTTTGACCGAACTCAATGCTGCCCCGTCTCTAACGCGCACTCTGAACCGATCTTGATCCGCATCAAGATTCAAAGACACCACGCTACCAGGAAGACCTGTGCCAGTGACCACGCTGGGATACATTTTTCCTACTTTGAGTTCAGTGAGGCGCGTCGAAGTCTTATCGATGAAATCCAGCGGAAGTAGCCCGACGATCACAGAGCTGGGAAGAATACCATCACTTACGTTGGTGGCCCTCAATACGACGCTGACGGTGATGTCAGCACTAGGAGGAGCCTGAAATATTTTGGCACCTTCAATATGGGCAGGGCCGATGCCGTGGAGCGTTGTGCTGTTGATTTGGGCAGCCAGCCAGTCAATGTGCCTGTCGTTCACATGAACATTTCCGCTGATGTAGTAAGTTCCCACTGACGCGACCACAGTCCAGTCTAGGACGTCATCGTATTCAGAAGAAGGTTCAGTCCATTCCGGAAATTCCTTGCTCTCCGTGCCAACGACAACAAGCCGTGCAGTGCCTTTTTTGATGGTGAATTCACGAATCTGAATTTTCTCTTCACCTTCAGGCTTGTCCCCAACGAGGACGAACCAATCGGCTGCGGGGGCCTCGCTGGCATCGTTGGGATTTTTGCCCTGTTCCACTTCACTCGAATCGGAAATGCCGTCCCCGTCAGTATCAATCGCATGTGGATTGCTTCCGGCAGACTGTTCCTGAAGGTTGGTCAGACCATCGCGATCAGGATCGGCGTTGGGTCCGTTGTTTGTATCGCGGGTGCCGTTGTCGGTGGGGTCCAGTCCGTGGTCCTCTTCCCATTTGTCGGTGAGTCCGTCGCCATCGGTGTCGGCAAGTAGAGGATTGGTTTGAATGTTAGGGCTAAGGCCTGGAAACCCTGCGATTCCGCCGGGACGAGGACGGTGAGTGATTTCTTGGAGATTGGTGAGGCCGTCGTTGTCGTAGTCGGCGGTATCCAGCGTTTCACCTGTGCCGGGGAGTTGGTCGGTGTAGTGGAGGCGGAAGAATCCCTTTTCAGCCGTGCCGTCGATTTCGAAAGTGATGTCTTCGTCGTTTCCAGCCTCAATGAAGGGTGCCCAAAACCAGGATTTGAGCGGGTCGGAAGGTTCGGCGATTTGGAGGAAGTAGGTGCGATCCGAGTCGCCGTGCCAGTGAAGAAACTTTCCGCCTGTGGAGGGCGTGAGGAAGTCTAGGTTCTGCGCAATGCCGAGGGTTTGGGCGGAGGAAAGTTTGGAGATTGAGAGTCCAGAGGCCAGAACCAAGAAGCCAGAGAGGAAGAAAGAGCGGTAGATCACTTTGCACCTCCGTCTTTTTCTGGTGTGGGATTGGTGAGGTAACGGCTGCCGCGATGAGGGCGAAGGATGATGGTTTCGTCGCGTGGAACTGGTGGATTGGCAGCGGCCCAGATGGCGTAATCGCGCTGGTAGGTTTGGCGGGCAGCTTGGTAGGCGATGAGGCGATTCTTTTCGCTGTCGATGAGTTGCTTGATGAGGGTGATTGGAGAGGTGCCGATGGGATCCTTGGGGTCGCCCTTGGTGATGAGGATGGTGTCGGGTGGGACGCTGGGGATTTCACGGACGGGGCCTCGGGCAAGGCGGCGAAGTGGTGCGGTGCTGATGTTGGAGAACATCGTGAAGAGGCGGTATTTTTCTTCGTTGTGCACGAACTCGCCGAGGCCGGAGATGAGTCCGATGTCGAAGCCGCAGAGGGCTTGGTAGGGGGCTCCAGTGACTGGGTGGGTCCAGTTTACGGCGCTGACGCGGTGGTCGTAGATGGTGGCTCCAAGGTGGAACGTGTGAAGACGCTGCCACGCGATGCGGGCGAGTTTTTCTTCGCTAAGCGGCAGGCTTGGTCGCAAGGGCTTCGGGTCGGGAGGCGGCGGGAGATCGGGCCGGGTGGAGGCCTCGCCACGAATGACGGTGAGCGTGGTTCCGGACTTCCCGGGAACGGTCATGACTGCGTCGGCGCGGATGGCTGGGAGGACTTTGGGCTCGACGGGAGCCGGTGGAGTAAAGGCTGGGACTTCGAGGGAGCGCGCGACGTAGGTGG
>JANOBS010000325.1:0-2858 GCA_031411755.1 Luteolibacter sp.
GCGAGCGCAATTTTCAGTTTCATGGGGTGGGGGGAGTTCGGGGGGAGGAACAGTCCGGGGGGGACAGGGCGAAGACCATACGATCCAATCAAAACGTTCAATAAAAATATGCTAAATTTTTGATATACCGACTCTAACTGATAGATTGGAATGGTTGTTATTTTAAGAATGTTAAATATCAATCGGAGGCATAAAAAGGGCTCGAAAAGCCATGATCGGGGATTCTGTGGGGAAAGGTCGGCCCGTTGCAAAATGGTTTCAAGGAACACTCAGGCACGCTTTGAGCTTTGCCATCCCGCTACCAATTTGCTTCCAATTCATTATGGCTACCCTCGCAACCACAGTAGACGGCCTGAAGTTCCTCAATCCCTTCGTGATCGGCTCCGGGCCTCCCGGAACGAACGTGAAAGTGATCAAGCGTGCCTTCAAGGAAGGTTGGGGTGGAGTGATCGCGAAAACCGTCAGCCTCGATCCCTCGAAGGTGGTCAACGTCGGCCCGCGCTACGCCAAGCTGATGTCGGCGGACAACAAGGAGGTCATCGGCTGGGAAAACATCGAGCTGATCAGCGATCGCTCGTTCGACACCTGGCTCGATGAGTTCAAGGCGGCGAAGGACGAGTATCCCGAAGGCATCCTGATCGCCTCGATCATGGAGGAGTTCAACAAGGACGCTTGGTGTGAGATCACCGAGCGCTGTCAGGACGCGGGGGTCGATGCCTTCGAGCTGAATTTTTCCTGCCCGCACGGTCTGCCGGAACGGAAGATGGGCGCGGCGATGGGACAAAACCCCGAGGTTCTTGAAGAGGTCTGCCAGTGGGTCATGGGCGTCGCCAAGATCCCGGTCTGGGCGAAGATGACGCCGAACATCACCCACATCGAAGAGCCGACTGCTGCGGCCTTGCGCGCAGGCTGCCACGGCGTCAGCGCGATCAACACAATCCGCAGCGTGATGGGCGTGAATCTGGAAACACTGCGTCCGGAACCGACCGTCGAGGGCTACTCCACGCCCGGCGGCTACTCGTCGAAGGCGGTGAAGCCGATCGCCCTGCGCATGGTGATGGAGATCGCCGCGCTGATCCGGAAGGAATTTCCCGGCCGCACGCTGTCGGGCATCGGCGGCGTGGAAACCGGAGCCGACGCGGCGCAGTTCATCCTGCTCGGCGCCGACACGGTCCAGGTCTGCACCGGCGTCATGAAGTTCGGCTACGGCATGGTGAAGGATCTTTGCGAAGGCCTGCTGTCGTTCATGGACAGCAAGGGCTTCGAGACGCTCGACGACTTCAAGGGCCACAGCCTGCAGTTCTTCACCACCCACGCCGAACTCGTCCGCATGCAGCTCGCCCGCAAGGCCGAGGAAGCGGCAGCGAAGGAGCGG
Organism: Luteolibacter sp.; assembly: GCA_031411755.1. Classification (GTDB taxonomy): domain Bacteria; phylum Verrucomicrobiota; class Verrucomicrobiia; order Verrucomicrobiales; family Akkermansiaceae; genus Luteolibacter. The sequence goes on from JANOBS010000325.1 coordinate 1,376, forward strand.
GCCGGCATGGTCAAGAGCGATGCCGAGTGGGATGGCGACGATTTCGTGAAGCAGTCGAACGCGCTTTCGAGACAGGCTCCGTCGTAGGACCTCGGTTTCTGACTTCTCTAGATCGTTTGACTTGAATGCAGAAATCTGCTTTTCTGCATTTGTGAGAACGACCCTGGACATCGACGAAGCCCTCTACCGGAGCGTGAAAGCCAAGGCGGCACTTGAAGGCCGCACGGTCACGCAGCTGGTGGAGGCAGGCCTTCGGGCCTTGATGCAGTCTTCTCCAGAGAAACCCGCGACAGAGCCAGCTTGGAAACGCTTTGCAGGCTTGTGTTCCGGACCGGAGTGGGAGGAGGACAACAAAGTCGTAAACTCGGAAATGGAAGCCGCTTTCGGCGTGCTGGAGCCTGAGGACCTTCTGAGTTCCGAGGAGTTGGCTTCGTCGTGGAAGTCCAAGCCATGATTCTCGATACCAACGCCTTGTCCGCCCTGCTTGACGGAAGCGAGGCGATTCAGTCCGCCATGTCGCGGCTCGGAACGCTTCGCTTCAGCCCGGTGGTGGTTGGTGAATATCGATTTGGCCTGCTTCGATCAATAAAGCGCAGTCAACGTGAGGCGATTTTGAAGGATCTTGAATCCACGTTCGAGGTGCTGCCAATCACCGGAACGACCAGCCGTCTTTATGCCCGGATTCGAGAGGATCTACGTTCAAAAGGGCGACCGATTCCGTCGAACGATCTTTGGATAGCGGCTCAAGCTCTGGAACATCGTCTGCCTCTGTTGACACTGGATCAGCATTTCAAGGAGGTCGATGGGCTGGAAACTGTGACCTGGTGAACTGCATGGAGACTCAGTCATGGCGGTGACTTCCTAGCGCCATGCGCGAGCAGGAATTGGCTCGGTGGATGGAATCCTCCGCCACGACTTTGGATCTCACTTCAGATATCCATCCACGCCTTCAGCCGCCGGATCCCAGTAGGAGACCTTCGCGACCTTGCCGTCGTCGAGTTTGAGGACAGTGACCTTCGCGGGCTGCTGTGGGTAAGGCGTGAGGAGGTTGGCGTCATCGCCGAGGATGATGCGGTGGGCGTAGCCCTTCATCTTGGGAAGCGCGAACATCCGGCCGATCCCTGGCATGCCGAAAATGTTGGCCACATAGACGGCTTTCTTTCCCGGCAGGTAGGCTGCGCCGAGTCCCGTGAGCGAGGCGTTGGCTTTCTTTCCAGTCTCCATGTCGAAGCTCACCAGCACAAAGCGGGTGGCCTTGGCATCGAGTGTGAAGGCGGCACCATGCTGGTCATTGGCGGAGAAGGGCGTGACCTTCGAGCCCACAGCGTAAGGATCGCCAAAGGCAACTGAGGCTGCGAGCACGACGGTGGCTGCCGTCATCTTGAGGATCATTTGGAATGGCTTCATAAATGGTAGCGCGATGGATTGCATTGATTCTGACTGGATCGTTACGATTCTAGCCAACGAATACCGCCGTGCCAGC
>JANOBS010000326.1:0-6527 GCA_031411755.1 Luteolibacter sp.
CCGGAATCTGGCGGAAGATCAGTTTACAGGCAGCAGACACCGTTGGAGTTGAGCCTCAAGCTGTTTGGAATTCCAGACAATTTCAATCTAAAAACCGGATAGTTGAACGAGGGCATGGACGCTCCTCGAAACATTGTTGGCCCGCAGGTAATGCTGCTCCGCAATGAACTTGGCTGGTCTCAAGAAAAATTTGCCGCTGTCTGTCAGCTTCGCGGATGGGATGTATCGCGAGGCGTCATTGCTCGTATTGAAGGCGGTGTGAGATGGGTAGCTGATTTTGAACTGTTGGATCTGGCAGCAGCACTATCAGTCAGCGTGTCGGACCTTTACCCGAAACAAAATCGCGCGGCATTTCGCCCGAAACGATGACATCTGGGAATTGGTGATACTCCCGCCACCTGCGCCCTCCGTGCCAGGTGGCTTTTTTGTGGGGAAATCTCCGGCTACTTCGCCAATCGCTCCTCGTTCGCCTTCTTCCACGCGGCTCCGAGCTCCTCCAACGTCGAGCCTGTCCACTCCTTCCAGCCCGCTTCCGTGTAGCGGCCCTCGCGAGCCGAGGCATTGAGCTTCTGGATCAAGTCCTTGTCCTTCGTGCGCACCACCCAGTCGAGGAAGTTCGCGCTGACCCGATAGCTGTCATCGTACTTCGCCTGATCCACGTTTCGGGCGGTGATTTCCGCACCGCGTGACTGCGGTTCGTAGAGAAACCAGCGCACATAATCCGAAATGCCCTCGGTCACCCAGCCAGGCGCGCGTTTCGCATCCTTCACCCGGCTGGCGATCCAGTAGTTCTGGACCACGTGGGTCATCTCATGGACCACACATCCCTTCGCCTCTCCCTTGAGGTTCTGACGGAACCATGGCGCGTTGAGTGAAATCCGATCGCCCGCCGCATAGGCCGGGACGCCCTTCATGTCGTCCTTGAACTGAAGGAACATCTTCGCAGGTGGCTGGTAATCCTTGCTCGGGAGGAGTGCCACCAGCTTGGGATACCATTCGCGCACCACCGGGATTAGCTCGTTCTCGGTCCAGTCCATCAGGTCCGGGGCGATGCCTGCATCCACCGTGTAGGTGAATTTCCCGTCGTCGGATGTGAAGGTCTTCACGATCCGTGCGATCCGCGACGGGGCCGGTGCATTGGCATCGATCACATCCAGCTCGCTGAAGAAGGTCTGGGCGAACGGAAGCTTCTCATCGGCACTCGCCAGCTCGAACAACAGATAGCGAAAAGACCCCAGCGTGGGTTTCGCCTGATCGGAAATCATCACCCCATACTGCCCGCCGACCTCGCCGGACTTCGGCCGCGTATCCACTTCCGCAACTCCGGACCACCCGCACTTCAATGGATCGGTTCCCTTTTCCGGGCTCTGCTGAAAACCCGCAGCCTTTCCGTCCGCCCCATAGACGCGATAGACCTGCGGCGCTCTCGGCCCCGCGTGCCAGGAATACGTTGCGATATCCTTCACCGCGATCACGGCTCCGAGATCCACCCACAAGCGCCCGCCTTCCGGACCGGCCTTCAGGAAAAAGTTCGCGGCGGGTTCATCGGCGCCTTTCGGAACCCGGCCGTCATGCAGCACGTCCAATGAACCACTGTTTCCATCCGTCTGTCCTTCCAGCAGCTTGAATACCGCTCGTGCGGCCGCATCGTCGAGGGCCGGGGCAGAAACTTTCCCTGACGCGAATCCCTCGTCGGCCGCGCTGTGGGCAACGGTCACCTCCGCACGCACGGAGACAGTCTCCAGCAGAACGAGGAGAACCAAGGCTTGGACTTGGAGGGAAATTGTCATGATTTACGGTGTCGGCAGCGGGAGACGATGCAGCTTGTGGTCTTCGACCTTGAAGGTTTCCGAGTGCGAGTAGGCATTTCCCCGACCACCTTGAGTGAGCGTGAGGGTGACCACCGCAGCGGCCCCTTCCTCGGCAGGTTCGGCCTTGGCGGCGGAGTATTTCCCGGATGCGAGGAACGTCATCGAGTGCGCGATCGTCCAGCCGCCCGATCCCGGACGAACCACCATCAAGGTCGAGAGGACGGTAGGCGTGGCCTTGGTGGGAGGCATGGCGTTTGCCATCAACATCACTTCACCGGTCGAGGACCAGAGGATCGAAATTTCTGAGAACACCTCGGCACGATAGCGAGCCTTCGGGCCGCCGTCATATTCGGGATACTCCAGCTCCAGAAACGGCTTCAGTTCCGGACGCGTGGCGCACCAGGACTTGTCGGTGAATTTCTGGACGCATTCCTGCGGTGTAGGCAGGGCAGTCGAAGGCTCCGCTTTCGAATAGATCGAGATCAACGGGAAAAGGGCGAGGACCGCGAAGAGGGTTTTTGGGTTCATGGGGGATTGCAAAAGGCATTGCATTACATCGCCCGCCGCCGATCTCCTAGCAGCAAACAGGAACCTTTTCGGGGGAAGCCAAGGCTCACATCCCGAACTTCAACGGCCCAAGGACATTCAGGTACCACTCCCAAAGCTTCCAGCCGCCAAAGAGCCAGGTGACGCAGCCGATGGCGAGGAAGGGGCCAAAGGGCAGTTTCACTCCAAACCCAATGCGTCCGATCAAAGCCACGACGATGGCGTAGATCGACCCCGCGAAGACGCTGAAAAACATCCCTGCCCAGCCGAAATAGGCCCCGATCATGCCGAGCAGATGGATATCGCCCATCCCCATCGCCTCTCGCGGAATGACCACCCGCGTAGCGCGGCCTTCCAGCGATTTGATCTCCTCGAACTTTTTCGCGGTTCCATCCGGCAGCTCGAAGTCCAGCTCGCGGACAATTATCCGCCCGCCGGGCAGCGTCTCGCCATCGAGCTGGATCGACTCCGCATCGAGCAGCAGTCGGTCGGTCTTCCGTGAAAAAATGTCCCACCACAGCGTGGTGTCGCCATCGAGGAGGAACTCCATCGGCGTGTCCTCTTCGCTGCCTTCCTGGATCTTCCAGTCGACCGGCTCCGTGAACTTCTGATCGAGCCGGCCGAAGGCCATTTTTCCCAGTTCCACCACCGCCCAGAGTCCGAAGAAGCCCGAGGCCCAGCCAATGGCGGAGCCTTTCAAGCCATCGACCCAGGTGCCGCCCTCGGAGGCGAGCGACGCCAGTTGCGGCCACAAGGCACAGGTGCCCAGCCCGAGGATCGAACCCGCCCAGGTCAGTTCGGTGGGGATGATGAGGTGCTCGGCGTCGATGAAGGTGATCACCACCAGCAGCGCCAGCAGGATCCACAGCGAAAGGATGACCCACACGAAGGGCGTCAGGATCGGGACCATCGGCAGGAACAGCCACCACGCGACGGCAAACAGGATCGCGGTCAGCAGCTCGACGGCGAAGTAGCGGAAAGCAATCGGGGCCTTGCAGTCGTGACATTTCCCCCGCAGCAGCAGCCAACTGAAGAGCGGGATATTGCGCTTCAACGGGATGTTCGACTTGCACTTCGGGCAGAACGAACGCTTCGGCTCATTCACCGAAAGCCCGAGCGGCAGGCGGTAGATGGCGACGTTGAGAAACGACCCGATGCAGGCTCCAATCAGGAAGGCCGGCACCAGCCAGAGCCAGTGATCGAGAGGTGGGTAAATCAAAGCACCCCCATTCAAGGCAGAAGGTTCCAAGTTCCAAGTTCCAAGTTGGTGGAGGGAGGGGGCAGGATTCAGGGGCCAGGGGCCAGGAAGAGAGATCGGAGATAGTAGATCGGGGATGTTCCTCTGCCTGGCCCCTGAATCCTGGCAACTGACCCCTTGAAACCGGCCCCTTGAACCTGAACACTTCTGCCATGCCTCTCGCGCGCTTCCTCAACCCTTCCACCCCATCGCTGAAAATCTGCGGCGTGACGCTGGCGGACGATGCTGCGAAATTGGTCGCGCTGGGAGTCGAGGCGCTCGGCGTGAATTTCTGGCCGAAGTCGAAGCGCTACCTCGACCCAGCGCAGGCGGGCTGGCTGAAGGAGCTTTCGGGAAAAATCCTCCGCGTCGGCGTGTTCGTGAATCCGGACATCGACGCCGCCATCGAACTGGTCCGCGCCGGCCTCATCGATGTCATCCAGCTTCACGGCGATGAAACGCCCGAAACCGCCGCGCCGATCCGCGAGGCGGGCATTCCGTTTTTCAAGGCCCTCGGCGTCCACGGCGCGGCGGATCTGGATCGCGCCAACGACTTCGGCGCGGACGCCCTTCTGCTCGATGCCCCGGCTCCTGGCGTCTATGGCGGAACGGGAGAAACCTTTGACTGGTCCGTCGCGGCCGCGTTCATCAGGGACCATCCGGCCCTCCCCGTGATCCTCGCCGGTGGCATCGTCCCGGGAAATGCAATGGACGCGCTCGCTGCCGTCCATCCGGCCGCGCTCGACGTGGCATCGGGTTCCGAAAGTTCTCCGGGCATCAAGGATTTCGAAAAGGTCAGTGCCCTGCTCGCTGCGGTTCGAATGGGCCGCTGAACCGGAAAGAGAAACCACGGAAGGCACGACAGCTACGCTAGGGAATTAGCGCCGATGAGAAGGAGATTTAAACCACAATGGGAGCGCAGCGGACATGGACGAACTGGCTCATTCATTTCCTTCGTCAAATGAAGAGGATGATCACGGATTAGACAGACGAAATATGGCCACAAAGAGTGCAATTCGCCACTTGATGAACATCAATTGACCAATCCAACAAGAACCCAAGTCTTCATCCGTGTAAATCCGAGTCATCCGTGGTCAATCCATCTGAGGATTTTCCCTAATTAAGGAGCCTTGGCCTGCGCATGCGAATGCCCCCGCTCTTCTCTTGGGTCTTCCCGTCTCGAATCTTGAGTCTTTTCTTCCCCTTCTGGACAAACCACCCCTCCTGTCCCATGGATCACTTGCCATGAACGTTCCCGCCTCAACCCGATCGCATCTTTGCGAGACACCCCGGGAGGAACTGGCCAACAGCCTCACGCACGGCCTCGGGATTGCCCTCAGCATCGTCGCGCTGGTGGTGATGATCTTCGCCTCGAAGGGCGATCCGGTCCGGCTGACTTCGGTGTCGGTGTTCGGCACCACGCTGATCCTGCTCTACTCGTCCTCGACCCTCTACCACTCGCTCAGCAGCCACCGCGCGAAGGCCTTTTTCCAATGGCTCGACCACGCCTGCATCTACCTCCTCATCGCCGGGTCCTACACGCCGCTGACCCTGGTGACCCTGAGCGGTCCACGCGGCTGGACGCTGCTGGGCGTTGTTTGGATCCTCGCCCTCGCCGGAGTGATCGTGAAATCCGTCTTCACCGGAAAAAAGGACCACTGGATCTCCACCCTGCTCTACATCGCCATGGGCTGGCTGGTGCTGCTGGTGATGGGTCCCCTCACGAAAGCCCTGCCCGCCGCCGGGATCTGGTGGCTCGTGGCGGGCGGCTGTTCCTACACCTTCGGCACGCTGTTCTTCGCGTGGCGGAAGCTTCCCTTCAACCACGCGATCTGGCATCTCTTCGTGCTCGGCGGCAGTGCTTGTCACGTGTTTGCCGTGGTCGTTTACATCCTTCGTTGAACCCGTGCCCGAGCTCCCGGAAGTCGAAACCACCCGCCGCGGCATCGAGCCCCATCTCGTCGGGGCCACCTTCGCCGAGGCCATCATCCGCCGCTACGACCTGCGGCAGCCGATCTCCGATTCCATCGACACGATCATCGGGAAAAAGGTCACCGCGGTCAGACGTCGCTCCAAGTACCTAATCGTCGATCTCGACGACGCCAGCTCGCTGCTCATCCACCTCGGCATGTCCGGCAGCCTGCGGGTGATCGACCCCGCGTCCGACTGGAAAACGCACGACCACGTCGGCCTCACAATCTCCACCGGTCGCCAACTCCGCTACCACGATCCGCGCCGCTTCGGCATCGTGCTGCATCTTCCCTCCGGCGATCCCTTGAAGCATCCGCTGCTCGAAAATCTCGGCCCCGAACCGCTCGACGATGACTTCACCGTCGCGACGCTCGTGAAGGCCTTCGAACGGAAGTCGATCCCGATCAAGGTCGCCATCATGGATGCCAAGACCGTCGTGGGGGTTGGCAACATCTACGCCTCCGAGTCGCTCTTCCGCGCCGGCATCCTGCCGAAAACGCCCGCCAACAAGGTCTCGAAACCCCGGCTCGCGAAACTCGTCGGCTGCATCCGCACCGTCCTCCAGGACTCCATCACCGAAGGCGGCACCACCCTGCGTGATTTCCTCAACTCCGACGGCCAGCCCGGCTACTTCCGCCAGAAGCTCTTCGTCTACGAACGAAAGGGCGAACCCTGCCGCATCTGCGGCACCCCGATCCAACACACCGTCATGGGCCAGCGCTCCACCTACTGGTGCCCGAAATGCCAGCGGTGAACGCATGTGCGGCGGGATGGAAGTCCGGATTCAAAAAGGGATGTTGATCGCCGTTGAATGTGCCCGACTTATACCAAAATCTTCTAGCAATTAGACTTTATCTCGGAACGCCAGCGTTTGCTTGATCCCGCATCCAGCCGTGGATGAGCGAATGGATTTTCTCAGGCGTGGTCCACTCCCTCGCGATGGCGATCAGGTGGTTTTCCAG
>JANOBS010000327.1:0-1681 GCA_031411755.1 Luteolibacter sp.
CCCAACGGCAAGCCGCGTCGGCTACAGCTTGCCGTCGAAGGTGTTGCACTGGTTGGCGTTGCCGGTATCCAGCCCGCGCTTGAACCAGGTCATGCGCTGCTGTGCGCTGCTTAGAGCGAAGACCGCCGCAAGAAACGCGAGGGCGACGAGCAGCAGCGACAGCAGGTTCCGCAGGCGCTGAAACAACGAGTTCGAAGCCTTCTGCTTGAACACCTGCTGCCAGAGGAAGAAGGCATTGACCGGTTGGCGGCGTGGCCGGGTCTTGATGAAATACACCGCCGCGAGGGGCAGCAGGGCGAGCGTGGCCCAGAAGAATGCCGGAAATCCAAAGGTCATGCGACGAGCCCTCCCTTCCGGAGCATCGACTGGATCACGACCTCAAACGGCACATCGGAGGTCGTGCTGGCGAGTCCCACACCACGGCGAGAGCACTCGACTCGCAGGCTTTCATTCCAGGCGGCGACCGCTTCGCGATAAATCTTTGCCTCCTTCTCGGAGATCGTCACGCGCTGGAGGGCGGAGGTTTCCACGCACTCGATCTCCAGATCGCCGAGCCACGGACATTCGAGGTCCTTGGGGTCGTTCACTTGGAGAGCAAAGACATCGTGTCCGGCCCATTGCAGGAAGCGCAGACCCTCCTCGAAGCCCTTCGGAAAGAAGAAATCCGAGACCACCAGCACCACGCCCTTCTTGCGGTTCCGCGCCTGAAAGGTGCGGGCACAGGCGGTGAAATCCGTATCTACGCCGGAGGTCGTCGCGGCTTCCAGATCGCGGAGGAACGGAAACACTTTTCCCCGACCACGGGCACTGTCGACGATTGTACCAAGCTTCTCGGTGATGCTGTGGACGACGACGCGGTCGAGCCCGTTGAGTGCGATGTAACCGAGCGCCGCTGCAAGTTTTCGCGCGTAGTCGAACTTCGCGGCCATCGACCGGCTGCAATCGAACAGAATGTAAACCGTGGTGTCCTCCTCGACCTCGAAAAGCTTGATCAACAGTTCCTCGGTGCGGGCGTAAATTTTCCAGTCGATCGCGCGGTAGTCGTCGCCGAAATTATACGGTGCATAGTCGGCGAAGGTGATGCCGGTGCCACGACGCTGGGTGCGCCGGTCCGCCTGCAATGAGCCGCGCAGCACGCGGCGGGCAAGCAGATTCAGGGCGTCGAGCTGCTTGATGAACGCGGGATCGGTGAGGGACATTTACTAGAATCCAGAGGCTAGAATCGAGAAGCCAGACTAGAGAAGATGAGAGACGATTTAGGCCTTGGCGGCGGCCATCACGTCCTTGATGAGGGAGTCCGGCTTGATGCCTTCGGCTTCGCCTTCGAAGGACAAGATCAAGCGGTGGCGCAGCGCGGGCAGAGCAACCGAGTCGATGTCCTCGCGGGCGACGTGGAAGCGTCCGTCGAGCAGCGCGCGGGCGCGGGAGGCAGCCAGCATCGCCTGACCGGCACGCGGCGAGGCCCCGTGGCGGATGAATTGATGGATCGACTTCGGCGAGCCTTCGGTCGGATGCGTGCCTCTCACAAGGCGGACGAGATAGTCCTGAACATCCGGAGCGATCGGCACCTCGCGAATCGTTTCGCCCATGCGCAGGATGTCCGCGCCGTGGGCGACGGCGGTCACGTGCGGCTTTGAATTTCCGCCGGTGCGGTCGAGGATCTGTTTGAACTCATCGTGCG
>JANOBS010000328.1:0-3315 GCA_031411755.1 Luteolibacter sp.
GCCCCGGGCACCCCGAGTCCGCCCACCGATACCAGGTCCTTCGCGTTGCCTTGGAAACACTTCCTCCGGAGATCGTCCGCCTGCCCGGACGAAAGGCCCTCGTCCGCGAGATCCTCCTCGCCCACGACCATGACTACCACAACCTCGTCTATCACGATGTCGAGTCCTTCCGCGACACCCTCCGCACCGGCGACACCCACATCTGCATCGAAAGCTACGACGTCGCCCTGGAAGCCACCGGCGCGGTCCTGAACGCCGTCGACTCCGTCATTGCGGGTGAAATCGCCCGCGCCTTCTGTGCCGTCCGCCCACCCGGACACCACGCCACCGCCACCCGCGGCATGGGCTTCTGCATTTTCAACCACGTCGCCGTCGCCGCCCGTTATCTCCAGTCGAAACACGGCATCCAGCGCATCGCGATCATCGACTGGGACGTCCACCATGGCAACGGCACCCAGGACATCTTCTTCGAGGATCCGGACGTCCTCTACATCTCCACCCACGAGCAGGGCATCTATCCCTACTCCGGCTGCACCACCGAGCGCGGTCACGGAAAAGGCGAAGGCAACACCCTCAACATTCCGCTCGTCGGCGGCACGGATGGCTCCGCCGTCCTGAAGGCCTGGGACGAACAGATCACCCCCGCTCTCGACACCTTCCAGCCTGAGTTCCTCCTCATCTCCTGCGGTTTCGATGCCCGCCGGGACGATCCGGTCGGCGGCTTGGAATGGACTGATGAAACCTTCGCTTCTCTAACAAACCGAGCGGTCACCGCCTCATTGAAACACTGCCAGGGCCGCCTCGTCTCGGTCCTGGAAGGTGGCTACAACCCCGAAGGCATTGCCTCCGCCGCGCTCGCCCACGTCAGAGCGCTGCGCGCAAATTCGAAATCCGAAATCTGAAATTCGAAATCAAGAGAGCCATCCAACTTCGATGGTCGCTCCTCTCTTCGTTTCGAATTTTGTGCTTAGAATTTAGTGCTTTCTATCTAACCACTGTCTCTCCTCCGTTCTCGCTCCAACAATACACGGCATCTCCACCCTTTTCGCTCCTCACCTCGCGGAGATACCAGCCCAGCGAATCATTCCATTTGAAGTCATAAACCACCACGCGCCTAACCAGTGCTCCCCGCTCTGCCAGAGGATGGATTGCGGCAACCCGGCGGACATTACGGTATTCGAATCCATCCCCTCCTTTCAACGCGCCCTCATCGATGTAGGAGATTTCCACCCGCTGCTCGATCAGGTTCGACCTGAGACAGATCAATTTGACCGCCACCTTGGGATCGAGTTCATGGGCGGGTTCACCGGCAAACACAGCGGTCGACATCAGCACGACCGCCCCAACCACGGAGCGCAGGATCTTTTCCATCCCGGTGGAACGAAAAAGCCCGTGCGGGTATTCAAAGTCTTTTTCAGCACCGATCACCGATCACAGATCACCCGGCACTTATTCTACGCAACCTTCTCCGCCATGAACCTGAGCAGCAGCGCCAGTGCCACGCGGGCCAGCGCCGGATTGTAGCGGTTCCCCTCATCGCGCAGGAAGGCGTGGGCGGCGTTGAACTCGTGCCACTCGTAATCCGCCTCCACCGCGTCGAGCTGCTCGTGGATCATGCGTCGGCCTTCCAGCGGGATGTGCGGGTCCTGGCGGCCGAAGACGAAGAGCATCGGCGCGTTGACCTCCGCGATCCGCTTCAGGGTGTCATCGCATTTCCCCACGCCGAGATTTCCGGAATGCAGATCGGTCGGATAAAAAGCTCCCACCGCCGTCACACCCGGATGGAGTCCGGCCCGCAGTGCGAGGTGGCCGCCGAGACAGACGCCGAAGCTTGCCACTTTTCCGGTGCAGCCGACGTGGTCGGTTAGATACCTGACCACGACCTCGGTGTCTTCGTCATAGGACGCGATCTCCTTTTCGGTCTTCAGGCTATTGCCGCGTGCCGAGCCCTCGGCATCGTAAGCCAGCACCGTGCCCAGCGGCTCGAACTCGTGGTAAACTTCGGGCACCGCCACCAGATATCCCTCGCCCGCCAAGGCCGCCGCCATGCGCCGGATCGGGCCGGTGGCCTGGAAGATTTCGGAGTAGAATATGATCGCCGGACGAGGAGCTTCGCCCGCCGGCGTGAACAAATGCACCCGCATCAGTCCACGGGTGGTTTCGAGATCAACGAACGATTCGGAGAGTGTGGACATGTCCGAAGTCTTTCGAAGGGATGAGACGCGATCCAGAAAATCCGCTCGCTGGGGCCAAGAGAGGGGTCGGTGGTCCGGATTCAGGAGCCAGACGGAATGGCATTACCCCGACAGCAATCACCTCGCGGGGCAGTCGCCAGATTCTTGACCGCGACTCCCTTGGAGGCATCAAGAAGTTTTCCAGAAGGAGTGGCCTCCTGGCTTCGTCACTCCTTCGCGACCGAAGTGTTCGCCTTTGACGAACCGTCGAGCATCGAGCGCTGAAGAATCAGCACGCCGAAACGGAAGGAGGCCAGCGCGGTGGCGCAGGTGAGAAGCGGCAGCGCTTGACTGAGAAAGACCCGGAGCTTGGGAATCACGAAATACCTCACGGCCGCGATGCAGACGATTGATGCACCGAGGGCGATGTGCGGTGCTGATCGCCGAGCCTTGTGAGAACCCTCTGGGCAAAGCGAGAGAAATCCTGGAACGCTGTGCGGAGCCGGATACGCGCTTTCTCACCGAACGCACGGGCGAAGCAGTCGGTGGCGGACAATTGAGCCGCCATCCGCGCGTGCCATGCCCATCCAGGCCCCGAGTTCAGGACCAGTCAGCCGAAGCATCGATCTTGGTAGCGGAGCCTTCTACAGGACTCCCGACTCCAACTCTTCCAGGTAAATGAACTCCGGAGACTTCACACCGGCTTCGGCGCGGATCCTGACGAGTTCCGGGGATTCGAAAAAGCGCTTCGCATTCGGGATCGAGGTCCAGACGGAGAAGTGGACGATCTTGTTGGGATCGAGTTCGTATTTGAGCACCTGATACGAACGCTCCCCGGCCTCGAAGCGAATCCCAGCGGCGGCATCGAAGACTTTTTTCCAAGCATCGTAATCGGCGACTTCGTGGATGATGAGGACGTGGGGCATGGGAAAATGGTGGCGAAGGTTACCGAGTTCGTCGCGACTTATTTTGGCCTGGCGAATGGAATTCATCGCCACGGCTTATACCAAAATCTTCTAGCAATTAGACTTTATCTCGGAACGCCAGCGTTTGCTTGATCCCGCATCCAGCCGTGGATGAGCGAATGGATTTTCTCAGGCGTGGTCCACTCCCTCGCGATGGCGATGAGGTGGTTTTCCAG
>JANOBS010000329.1:0-2436 GCA_031411755.1 Luteolibacter sp.
CAAGCACCAAATCCCAAGCACCAAATCCGAGGCAAGCTCCAAATTCCAAAAAGCAATGTTCAAACAGCTCTCTTGTTTTGAGTTTTCTTCTTGGAATTTGGAGCTTGTCTCGGTATTGGTGCTTGGGATTTGGAGTTTCAAAGCACCGATTCCACCTACCGCTTACCTTTTCGATCATCATGTCCCCTGAGAACCCATTCTTCCGCGACCAGCTTCTCCACGACTGCCTCCCCTTCTGGTTCCCCCGCTGCCTTGACGAAACCCACGGCGGCTACCGGCACTGCCTCGACCACGACGGCTCCCTCCTCGACACCGACAAGTCCGTCTGGGCCCAAGGGCGCATCTCCTGGATGCTCTCCACGATGTATAACACCGTCGAGCGCCGCCCCGAGTGGCTGGCCTGGGCGGAGTCCGGTCTTAAGTTTTTGGAGGAGAAGTGTTTCGATCGGGATGGCCGGATGTTTTTCCATGTCGCTGAGGACGGCGCGCCCCTCCGCAAGCGCCGCTACGCCTACAGCGAAAGCTTCGCCGCCATCGCCTACGCCGCCCACGCCCGGGCCACGGGAAACTCCCGTTCGGCCGACCGCGCCTTCGAGCTCTTCGACCTCTTCACCCGGTGGAACTTCACCCCCGGCCTCATGCCGCCGAAGTTCACCGACACGCGCCCCCTCACCGGCATGGGGCCGCGCATGATCACGATGGTCACGGCCCAGGAACTCCGCGCCAACCTCGGCGAGGACCCGCGCCTCACCGCCTGGATTGACCGCTGCATCGCCGACATTGAGCGCCTCTTCGTCAAACCCGAGCTCCGCTGCGTCATGGAGTGCGTCGCCCCCGATGGTTCGATCTCGAACCACTTTGACGGACGCACCCTGAACCCCGGCCACGCCATCGAGGGCGCCTGGTTCATCCTCCACGAGGCCCGCCACCGCCGCGACAGCCGCCTGAAAAAACTCGGCCTCGACATGCTCGACTGGATGTGGGAACGCGGCTGGGACACCGAGCACGGCGGCCTCTTTTACTTCCGCGACGTTTACGGCAAACCCGTCCAGGAATACTGGCACGACATGAAGTTCTGGTGGCCACACGACGAGACCATCATCGCCACGCTCCTCGCCCACAAACTCACCGGCGAGCCCCGCTACGCGAAGTGGCACGCCATGGTCCGCGACTGGTCCTTCCAGCACTTCGCCGATCCCGTCCACGGCGAGTGGTTCGGCTACCTCCACCGCGACGGCCGCCGCTCCACCACCATCAAGGGCAACCTCTGGAAGAGTTTCTTCCACCACCCCCGCTCCCTCTGGTATTGCGACCAGCTCGAACGCGCCGCGCCGGAAAGTTTCCGGTTCTGAAGTCCGTGAAAAATCCGTGGACTGGGCACTCCACGGCTCGGTTTGGGAATGCCTCGCCTCTGAAATCAGACCCTCCTTGGGGCCACAGGACTCCTCATCAGCCCCATCTTGATTCGTCATTCGATATTGGCATTCCCTTATCCAATGCGTCGCCATCTCTTCCTACTCCTCACGCTGTTTGTGACGGCGTCTCTCTCGTTTCAGGCCGCAGCGCAGATCACCGTGGTCAACACCGGTTCCGTGGTATCACCCGTGGCCGACGATCCGAAAACCGCCGTGCTCTCGTTCAACGCCGGAGCCACCGCGAACAAGCTGATTGTCCAGGTCAGTGCGGAGGGCCAGGAGGTGGACTCGATCACCTATCAGGGAGTCGCCTTGTTGCAAGCGGCCGCCGGCAGCGGGCGCAACAGGGGGATCTACTATCTGGACAACCCGTTCACCGGCGGCGCGGCCAATCTCTCGGTCACTCTTCGAGAAGGTGTGTCCAACGGGATCGCCGTCGGCGTGGTCTCGGTTTCCGGGGCCGCCCCCGGAGTCGCCGCAGCCGCCTTGGCCGGCACCGCCAGCAGCGTGACACTGACGGTGCCGGTGTCCGGAAGTTTTGTGGTCGGCGGGTATGCCGACAATGGCTCCGGCACGATCACGCTGCCGGCAGGTCACACGGCGATTTACAACTCCACCAACATCGGTTCCGCGGATGCGGCGGCGGGTTATGCCACTGGCCAGCTCGCCGGTTCCCGGACCTACACCTACAGCGACACCAGTTCGTCAACTCCGGCGACGTGCGTCGCGATCTTCGTGCCGGCCTCCGCCGCCCCGGTGATCACGGGGACCAGCCCGGCCGCCGGCGCGCTCGCCGTGCCGCCGGACGCCGATCTGGTGGCAACCTTCAGCGAGCCGGTGCTGGCCGGCACCGGCAGCATCCACTTATGGCAGTCCGGCGGAAGCTCCCCAGTTGAATCCTTCAATGTGGCCACTTCCCCTCAAATCACCATCGAGGGATCGACCCTCACCGTCCATCCGTCGGCAAATCTCGCCCCCAACACCTTCTACTACGTCTTGATCGCTTCCACCGCAGTCGTCG
>JANOBS010000330.1:0-16959 GCA_031411755.1 Luteolibacter sp.
CCCGCGGCGAGGACCTGCTGGCCTCCACCCACGTCCACCGGCTGCTGCAATGCCTCCTGAAACTCCCGCAGCCGGAGTATCTCCATCACCGGCTGATTCTGGATGCCGAAGGAAAGCGGCTGGCAAAACGGCACGACGCGCTCTCGATCCGGACCTTGCGGGAAATGGGAAGGACGCCGGAGTCCGTGCTGGCGGAACTTGGCGATTGAAGCGCGGCCGGAGCAGTGGCATCCTTCGGGAATGTTTAGTTTAAACCCCTACAACATTTTGGCCGGTCTCGTCTTCGGTACGATCGGCATGGGGGCCTTCGGTTATGGTCGGAAGCTGGAACTCTGGCAGCCGAAAATCATCGGCCTCCTGCTGATGTTCTACTCCTACTTTTTCAGCAACGTCTACCTGCTGTGGGGCGTTGGAGTTGGCCTGGTGGTTCTGCTGTGGTTCTACCACGACGAGTAAGAGTTTTTCTTTCTGGCCTCTTGTCCCTTGCTTCTGGATTCTCCGCGCATGTCTGACATCCGCATCACGCTGCACACCGACAAGGGCGACATCGACGCCACCATCTTCGCCTCCAAGGTCCCGATGACCTCGGCGAATTTCCTCAACCTCGCCAAGCGCGGCTACTACAACGGCATCAGCTTTCACCGCGTGATCGCCAGCTTCATGATCCAGGGCGGCGACCCGACCGGCACCGGCTCCGGCGGTCCCGGCTACAAGTTCGCCGACGAGATCGACCGCTCGCTCAAGCACTCGAAGCCCGGCATCTTCTCGATGGCCAACGCCGGCCCGAACACCAACGGCAGCCAGTTTTTCATCACCCACCTCCCCACCCCTCACCTCGATGGCAAGCACGCCGTCTTCGGTGAAGTGACCACCGGTCAGGACGTGGTGAACAAGATCGCGAAGGGCGACAAGATCAAGTCGATCACCCTCCACGACGACATCACCGCCCTGCTCACCAGCCAGGCTGATTACGTCGAGCACTGGAACTCGATCCTTGATCGTTAATTCGAAAACGCCGGAAAGGTCTCCTTGAGGATCGCGGTGATCCGCTTCCGCTCGGGCTCTTTCAAATAAGCGAATTCCTCCTGCGCCTCCGCGCCGTCCAGAACGGCCCGGAGGCGTTTCAGTGTCGCGGACTTGATGCGCTCCGGAAGTTGCGCGAAGACCTGCGAGTAGATCATGTAGGAGCAGCGGTTCTTGAAAAGGCGGCTGCCGAGATGGAAGTCCGCCAGTGAGTCCCCCTCAGCAGTTTTGGGAAAGCGTCGGGTGAAGGCATTTTGAAAGGCCTCGTCTCCTTCGATCCCGTCGCCGATCTC
This sequence comes from Luteolibacter sp., assembly GCA_031411755.1. Classification (GTDB taxonomy): domain Bacteria; phylum Verrucomicrobiota; class Verrucomicrobiia; order Verrucomicrobiales; family Akkermansiaceae; genus Luteolibacter. The sequence continues at coordinate 1,317 of JANOBS010000330.1, forward strand.
CGCTTCATTTTTGAAAAGCAGTCGGTCGACGATCTCCTTGGCGTCCTCATCAGCCAGCCGGCCGGCGGTCTCCGAATCCGGATCCGAATTCTTGTCGAGCAGCTTTCCGAGCCAATGCGTGCGCCGATATCGCATCGCCGCCGCAGTCATGCGGTTGTGGAGATCGCACTGATGTTCCAGCAGCATCAACGAGACAATGTCGCTCGTGGCGCGAGGATAGCGGGTGGAATCAATCTTCTCGGAAACATCCGGCAGCGCGGTCACCTCCGCAGCGGGCAGGCCATCATCTTCTTGGAATACACGGTTTCCGACATGCGGCAGCGAACTGTGGCCCGTGACATAGTATCCTCCCCAGCGCGAAGCCAACGGCGTCGAGGCATCCACCTGGGAACTCCCCAGAGCCAGCAAGGGACGACCATCCGCATCAGGAAATACCGACCTTACCAACAGTCCGGGAACATCCTCGGTCCGGGCGGTGCCATGACAGGAGAGGCATTCGCCTGTTTCCCTCTGGATCAGCTTGGGAGTCGTTGGATTTTGAAGATCGACCAAGTAAAACACCACACCGAGAACCGGGTCATGCATCGCCACCTCCATCATGCCACCGGGCACGTAGCCGACGTAGGCGTTTTCTGAGAAATACAGCGCACGAGGCGTGCTGGGAGAGATGAGGTCGTTCTGCTTGCTGGTCTTGGAAAATACGAGGATCTGCGACTCCTCCGGAATCGAAAGCGCCTTCAGAACCCGCCGCACCCGATCCACCTCATTGACGCTCGCGAAGTCGTCACCAACCGGGACAGCTCCCGCCTTGTCGAGCGGGCTGGTCGGCCCGGTTTCCGAGTAGCGGATCGGCGGAAGCTCCCAGAGATCATCTGCGGAAGCCGCAGGCAACACAAGCCCGAGAGCCAGCAGGATCGACATGCATCTCATCACAGATGCCCACTACGAACGAATGAGGAAAAATCTTTCCTGAATCAGATATCCGCCCCAATCAGTTCTGGGTGTTGATCATGCTGTTCACACGGATTGTCCGGTCGACCGTGAACGAGACAAACGAAAGCCGATCGATTCCGAAGGGGGTCGAGGTCACCAGCTCCAAGGTCCACTGACCGTCCTCGGTGAGCATCGAATCGTAATCCTTCAAAAGGATCACCCGATCCTGAGGAACGGAATCGTTCACGATCAGCGCAGACCCCGAAACGATTGTGCCGCTCACACCAAGCTGGGGAGCCCCCTTGTAGATTTGAACGTAAACCCGGGAATCCGGATAAAGGTCGTTCACGGTCACCGTCAGAGCTGGAGGGGCGAAGCGGATTTTCTGGTTGGAAGTGATCCCGGCGATGCTGCCCCGCGCCAGTGGCCAGATCTGCACATACTTGGAAGCGAGCTGGGACGCAGCGACGTTTGAAACCGTATCGGCCAGTGAGAAGATGGAGAACCTCTCCTCGCCACGGATTGCCGTGCGATCAGTCCCGGGGATCGAGTTCACCTGATAAGACAAGGTCTGAGAGCCGTTGGTGACGATCGAGGCCTGGGTCAGCAGGGTCGCTTGGGTGCGGTCAATGCCTACTCCGGTGCCACCAGCGCCATACGACTGAACATGACGGAAAAGTGTCACGCTTTTCGAGGCGTCTGGAGAGGTGGAACCGCTCAACAGGCCGCTGGTCGTGACGTCGACAAAGAATGGACGGTCCGCGCGGGTGCGGGGAACCAAGGCGTAGGGATCTTCCGTGCGAATGGCCACGGTGGCTGATGGCACGTAGGCTCCGACGAGTTTCGTGTCGAGCAGGTAGCTGGTCAGCGGAGTTGAAAGCAGAGTCCAGAGTTCGAAGCGGGACCCGGCGAGGGGCACTTCGAGCTGAGAGGCCTGGGTTCCCTGATACGCCACGGTGGCATCCCATTGCACTCCGGTATCACCCTGCACCTGGCGGATGAAATTCGTGTAGCTCTGGGCGGAAGAGACCGGGGCAAGCAGGCCGAGGAGGCCGGTCATTTGGAAGAGGAGACGTTTCATGGCTTGATGCTCGCAGTTTCGGCAGGAGCCTTGGGGGCAAGGAGTGAGATCGGACCTCCGCGGAAAGTGGCCACGATCAAGTTGGAGGACTTGGCGATGACCTCGGCAGTTTCCGCTGACAGCGGAACTTTTCCGCCTGCCTGATCAGGAGTGACCTCGATGGTGGTGATCCAGTTGCGATTTGCCGTGAAGAACTCCGTCCAGCTCAGGATCCTGGAACCTTCCTGGAAACGGATGCGGTCGGCATAACCAGCAGGCACTTTGAGGATGGCATGTTTTGGAACGAGCGTGGCGGCCCCGGCGAACGAGATGAAGTCAGACTGCGAAACGAGGTCTTTCGGCAGATTGAGCGAAGCGTCCGGCGCGTTGGAAACCGGCAAGCTTTTCATCGGATCCGCCTGCTGGGACTGCTGCATGGCCCTCGCCAACTGATCGTGCGTGGCAGCATCGCGCATCACGGGCTGGTCCGCCTTCAGGACAGAGACGATCGCGACCAGCAGGGCGGCGGTGGTTGGAAGGGACTTGAGCTTCATTACCTCAGTTGGTGCGGAAGGTGACGAGGAGGACCATGTCCTGCAGATCGTAGCCGGAATTGGACTGCTGCGAGTCGCTGTGGGTCAGTTCCATGTAGACGATGACGTCCATTGGGCCGATTCTCACCTTCCCGGATGCGTCGAGGTAGGGCTTGAGGAATTTTTCGAGGCTCGGTGCGTTGTAGCCGGGCAGGTTGGAAGGAGGGGTGTCTCCGTTGACCAGCGTCCGGACGTTCTGGGTGCCGCTGTCAGACGTGTAGTTCGTACCCCAGGCATTGTTGTAATAATAACGGCCACCGAATTTCAGGGTCTTTCCAGCAATCACCTGTCGGGTGTAGACGATCTTGTTCGGGCTGACGTCATTGTTCGTGCCATAGAAGATACGACCATAGGAACTGTTGTCGTATTTCAACTGGGCTTCAGTCGGCACGTAGGTGAATGACGTGGACCCGGATTGGGCGGCTGTCACACCCGCACCCAGCACCCGAACGTCGACGTACATGGTCTGTTTCGGGGTGACTGTCGATGGAGGCGTGATCGTCACGTAGTCCTTCACGACCGAGGGATAGGTGATGTTCCAGGTCAGGGTCGGTTTTGTTCCAGCACGAACCACCGAGGCGCTCGTGGAGAGGGTCCCGACCGGAACGGCAGGGATGGTGCCTTGTGCGACCAATTGGGTCGGCACGAGAGTAGCAGACGCGATGAGGAATGCCGTGGCGGCAGCCCGAAGACTAGTTTTCATGGGGGGAGTTGGGGGGGAACAACTTGGTGAAGGGCCTTGCGGTCCAACGAGGCGAACTTAGCGCTCCAGCATCCCGATGATCAAGTAACCCGAGCCAATCCTGCATGATCGCGTAGAGTGCCCGCAAAACTCACAAGACCAATACAACATACCGTAACTCTCTTATTTTCAGCATTTTGTTAAAGGTTTTCCTCTTATCCTAATAGGTCACAATTTCGGCCATTAAGCTTCTCCATTTATTTAATGAATCTTAATGAGGACTCACGAATTGCCTTAATCACGGCGTTTTCCTCACCCGTTCAAACGCCTCAAGTCGCCCGGCAAAGACGACACCTCGCACAACAAGCCCGATGTTTCCTCGCTTCCCGATTGACCGGACCGCCCTGTCCGAAGACCTTGCCGCCGCTCATGCTTTCGATCCAGTCACTCCGCGTTGAATACGGCGCCCGCGTTTTGTTCAGCGACCTCTCCTTCACGGTCCAAGCCAAGGAGCGCATCGCCTTCGCCGGCCACAACGGCGCGGGAAAATCCACGCTGATGAAATGCATCGCCGGGATCATTCAGGCCAGCGACGGCAAGATCCACATGCCAAAGGGAACCCGCATCGGCTATCTTCCTCAGGAAGGCATTCACGTGAAGGGCGTCACGCTTTGGGATGAAACCGAATCGGCCTTCGGGGAAACGGTCGCCCTGCGCGAAAAGATCGAGCGCCTTTCCAATGAGCTGGAGAAGCTCGATCCGCGGTCGTCGCCCTACGGGGACCTGCTTGAGGAAATCGGTGAGCTGGAGCTGCTGCTCGATGATGTCGATCCCGACCGCATGAAGCCGAAAATCGAGAGCGTCCTCCAAGGCCTCGGTTTCCGAAAATCCGACTTCACCCGCGACTGCGGCGAGTTCTCCGGTGGCTGGCAGATGCGCATCGCCATGGCCAAGCTCTTCCTCCAAGAGCCCGCAGCCCTGCTGCTCGACGAACCAACGAACCACCTCGATATCGGCACGCAGATCTGGGTCGAGGAATACCTGAAGAGCTACCCGGGCGCGATCCTCCTCATTTCCCACGATCGCAGCCTGCTCGACACCCTCTGCACCCGCACCATCGCCTTCCATCATGGACGCGCCGAGGAGTACGCCGGAAACTTCTCCTACTACGAACGCGAGTCCGTCGTCCGGAAGGAAATCCAGCTCAAGCAATACACCGCCCAGCAGCGCGAGATCGCGGAAATCCAACGCTTCATCGACCGCTTCCGCGCCTCGGCGAACAAGGCCACGCTCGTCCAGTCCCGCGTCAAGATGCTGGACAAGATCGAGCGGATCCCCGCCCCTCTCCAGGACGATGCCGTGATGTCGTTCCGTTTCCCTCCCCCACCCGCGTCCGGTCAATCGGTCGCGAAACTCGACGGCGTCGCGAAGCGATACGGCAAGCTCCAGGTTTTTGAGGGCTTCGACTTCGAGGTCACGCGCGGCGAAAAGATCGCCATCGTCGGACCGAACGGCGCGGGCAAGTCGACCTTCTGCCGCATGATCACCGCGCAGGAAGCGCCGGACACCGGCACTCACAACTTCGGTCACAAGGTCGCCACCTCCTTCTTCTCCCAGAACCACGCCGACGAGCTCGATCCCAACATGACCGTGCTCCAGACCGTCGAGGCCTCCGCCACCCGGGAAAACATCCCGCATGCGCGAAATCTGTTAGGCTGCTTCCTGTTCCGTGGCGACGATGTCTTCAAGAAGGTCGGCGTTCTTTCCGGTGGTGAACGCTCGCGTGTCGCGCTGGTGAGCATGCTGCTCCAGCCTGCGAATTTTCTCATTCTCGACGAGCCGACGAACCACCTCGACATGCAGTCGCAGGACGTCCTCCAGCGCGCGCTGATCGACTATCCCGGCACGGTGATGATCGTTTCGCACAATCGCTATTTCCTCGATCCGCTGGTCACCAAGACCCTCGAGTTCCGACCCGGTGAGGCACCACGGACCTTCGTCGGAAACATCACCTACTACCTCGAAAAGACCACCGAGGAGGCCAAGGCCGAACGCGCGGCCGGACCGAAACTTTCCAAGCTCGCCAACGCCAAGCCGGTCATCAAACCGATCGTTGCCCCCACTCCTTCCGCTGCTCCCGCTGCGGAATCCGGAAACCGCAAGGACCAGCGCCGAATCGATGCCGAGAACCGACAGAAGCGCACGCAAGTGCTGAAGCCTCTGGAAGACGAACTCGGCACGCTTGAGAAGAAGATCGCCGAACTGGAGGCCGCACAGGTGACTCTAACCGCCCACCTCTCTGAACCCTCCGTCGCCGGGGATCCCGATCAGTTCCGTCAGGCCACGCAGGCCGTCGCGAACGTCACCCAGGGGCTGGAGAACGCCTACTCGCGCTGGGGTGAACTGTCCGCCGAGATCGAGACGCTGACGGCAAAGCTGGGCTGAAAGCGCTCGCCCTCCACTGATTTTCAAGACCTGCCGCGCAATCCGCCCGGCAGGTTTTTGCTTTTCCAGTAACCCGTTTATGGGACTCTCCATTTGATTTCATCGCGTTGCTTTGGGTGTAAAACTTCCACGGCGCCGATCGCCAAGACTTCCCATGACCGCACTCTCCCGCCGCGAAGCCATCCGCCGCATCCTTGCCGCATCCGCGGTGCTCGGATCGATCGATGGGATTGTTTATTCCGATGAGGCGAGGCGCATCGGCTTCGATCCCGATCTGCTCAAGAAGGAAATCCCGTGGCCGCGCTTGATGACGGATGCCGAGAAAAAGACCGCGACGGCGCTGGCGGATATCATCCTCCCCGCCGACGCCCTCGGACCCGCCGCGAGTGCGGTCGGAGTGCCCGATTTCATCGATGAATGGATCAGTGCGCCCTATGACTCGCAAGTGAAGGACCGCGATGTCATCCGGCCGGGTCTGGAGTGGCTGGACAAGGAATCGAGGCGATTGAACGGAAGCCCTTTCGCCGATCTCAAGCCAGCCCAACAGACTGCCATTCTCGACTCTATTTTCCTCGAAGGCTCGCCGCAGAACAAAGCTGCCTCGAAATTCTTCCGCACCTTTCGTGATCGTGCCGGGGCGGGCTATTTCACCACCCAGGACGGATGGAAAGCCCTCGGCTACACCGGCAACCTGCCGAGCCTGGAATTCGCCGGTCCCTCCGCCGAGGCAATCAAGCACATCGGACTCTGATCTTTTAAACCCATGCCATTTCTCAACACCTCCAGAACCCGTGCCGAACAATATGACGCCATCGTCGTCGGCAGCGGTGCCGCGGGCGGCATGGCTGCTTGGGCGCTTGCTCGAAAAGGGGCCAAGGTCCTGATGCTCGAGTCCGGGCGGAACTACGAGCCCACGAAGGAAACCCCGATGTTCCAGACCTTCGCCGATGCCCCTTTGCGTGGTGCGAGCACCCCGGAGAAACCCGGCGGCTTCTTCCACGCCAACATCGGCGGCTGGGCAATGCCGGACGAGCCCTACGTCGTCCGTAGTAAATCGAAGGGCCACTTTCACGAAGCCGCACCGGACAACCGGATGACCACCGACCAGAACTTCATGTGGTGGCGGGGTCGCATGCTCGGTGGCCGCACGAACCACTGGGGCCGGGTTTCGCTGCGGATGGGCCCACTCGATTTCAAGCCGCGCTCCACGGATGGACTCGGCTTCGACTGGCCAATCTCCTACGACGACATCTCACCTTGGTACGACAAGGTCGACCAACTCGTCGGCATCTTCGGTTCAAAAGAAGGCCTGGAGAACAATCCGGACAGCGACTACTTCCTGCCCGCTCCGAAGCCACGCGCCTACGAGCTGCTGCTCCAGCGCGCCGGGAAAAAGCTCGGCATCCCCGTGATTCCCTCACGCATGGCGATCCTGACCAAGCCACTCAATGGCCGCGCCGCCTGCTTCTACGCCAGCTCATGCAGCCGGGGCTGCTCCATTGGCGCGAATTTCCAGAGCACCACCGTACTCATCCCCCCTGCCCTGGCGACGGGAAATCTCGACATTCTAACAGACGCACATGTCCGCGAGGTCAGCGTGGATGAAAGCGGCAAGGCCACCGGCGTGCATTTCATCGACAAGAAGACCGGTCGCGAGGAACACGTTTCGGCGAAGCTGGTCATCCTCGGGGCCAGCTCCTGCGAGACCGGCCGCATCCTGCTGAACAGCAAGTCGAAGCACTTTCCCACCGGACTCGGAAACTCCACCGGCCACCTCGGCCGCTGGCTCACCGACAGCACCGGCAGCGGACTCGGCGGTCGCATCCCCGCACTGGAAAACATCCCGCTGCACAATGAGGACGGCGTTTCCACCATGCACACCTATGCGCCGTGGACACCGGAGAGGCAGAAGGCCGCCACGAAACTCGGCGTCCCGCGCGGCTACTACATGGCCTGGAGCGGCGGTCGACAGATGCCGGATCTTGGCAGTGCGGGTGAGATTTCCGGACTCGTCGGAAATCGCTACGGCACCAGTTACAAGCAGGAGGCGCGACGCTACTTCGGCAGCTTCATCGACCTCCATGCCCGTGGCGAAATGATCCCGAATGAGAAATCGTTCATGGAGATCGATCCGGTGAAAAAGGATCGCTGGGGCGTGCCGGTCGCACGCTTCAACTTCGAGTGGAGCGAGCATGAGATCAAGCAAGCCGCCCACATGCAAAAGACCTTCGCCGAAATGATCGAGGGGGCTGGCGGCATCGTTTCAAAGGTCCCGGAAACCGATGGTCGCAAGGCCATGACCGCCGGGGGCTCGGTGAACCACGAGATGGGCGTCGCCCGCATGAGTGCGACGGCCAAGGACGGCGTCACCAATCAGTGGGGGCAGCTCTGGGACTGCCCGAACGTGATGGTGGCGGACGGCGCGGTCTTTTGCAGCAATCCCTTCAAAAACCCCACCATTTCCATCCTCGCCCTTGCCTGGCGCGGCTGCGAGCACCTCTTCGACGAGGTGAAGAAGGGCAATCTTTGACGAACTCGTTGATCGGGTCTTTCTCCGGTGAGCCGCCGAGGAATCGCAGAGATCAGCGGGAAAGCCTCAATGACGATGCTCAGCGAACTCGGCGACGTCATCGACCTCCCGGGCGGCAACTTGAACTTCATCGTCCCCTTTGACGACCTGCTCCTCATCCCCTACCTGAAGGGAAATCAGGGCGCAAAGGGACAGCCCAACAACGGCTTGCTCTGCGCTCTGAAAAGGGACCACAAGACCATCTCAAACCTCGCGGCCCCGGCCCCTGTCTATACCGACAGCAAGCTCGCACCGCTCGGCAGCGACTCCAAGATCCTCACCTTCCCACACGGCATCCTCCTCGACGATGAGAAGAGCATCTACGTCGCCCAGTGGAACTCCGGAAAGACCTACCCGATCAAGCTGGAGCGCGTGAAGGCCTGATCCGGCCTAACCCTCTTGGGGAATCGATCTTCAAAGACGGAGGTGATGAAGTCGGACACTCCGATGACGTCCCTCCGCCTTTCCGCGTTTCTCCTGCTCGCCCTGAGCCTTTCCTGCTTCGGCCAGCCAGTCGGCTTTGCCTCACTCGATGCCTATGGACAAAAGGGCACCAGCGGCGGCGGCGAGCTCCAGCCGGTGATCGTCCACAACGCCGCCGAGCTTCAGCGCGAGGTGGAAAGACTCGACCTCAAGGACAAGTCTGCCCGTGACCAGGCTCCTCGCGTCGTCCAGCTCGCGGGCGACATCGATCTCGGCGAGCTGGCGAATGAAAAGCCCGGTCATGAGCTGCTGAAGATCGGTCTCATTCAGCCGCGACCGCACACCACCATCGAGGGCGCACCGGGCGGAGCCACACTTCGACACGGCATCCTCGACATCAAGGGCACCCATGACGTCATCATCCGCAACCTGCGCTTCCACGATCTTTGGGAAAATGATCCCACCGGCGAATACGATCAGATGGGCTGGGACTACATCCGCATCACCAACTCCGGAAAGATCCCAAGCCATCACATCTGGGTCGATCACTGCGACTTCGGAAAAGTCTACGACGGCCAGCTCGACATCGTCCACGGCTCAGATCTCGTGACCATTTCCTGGTGTCGATTCGGTGGTGAGCCCGGGCACCCACAGAAGAAAGGCCTGCTCTTCGGCCATTCCTCCTCGGAAAGTGCGGTCGCGGCCGATCGGGGCTTTCTGAACGTCACCATTGAGCACTGCTGGTTCCACGATATGGGATCGCGTTGTCCTCGCCTGAGAACCGGCAACGTCCATTTTTTCAACAACCTCGTCGAGTCCGTCGACAGCGCCACCCTTTCCGTGAACGGCGGCGCGACCTGGGTGGATCACTGTGTTTATCGGAGCTGCAAGGTCGCCACCACCTGGTCGCACGCTGACGATTCCATCGAGAAGAACCGTGCCGGAAGGATCAAGATCACCGCCAGCCTCCGCCAGCCGGAAGACAAGGGCTCACCCACCGACTTCAGCGATTCCCCCGGCCCCTTCGCCTTCAACAAGCCTGCAGCATGGACATGGGAGGATCTTGGAAAGCCACCTTATCTAGTGACGGTCGACCCACTGGAGGGGCTTGATTTGGAGCTCAAGGCGAGGACCGGGCCGCATCCGTAACCAAGCAGGAAGGCTGTTTCCAGGGCACTTCTGTTAGTTGTTGGGTAAACGACGCACCACGCGATTGCGTAATTGACCTGTGCTGATATTTTAGATATCCGTAAAGAATGATGACCGACAAAGAGAAGTTGCAGAAGCTTTTTGACGCCGCTCTTCGTGATCCCACGGAGCCTGAGGCACTGAAGTCCACCCGGGCGTTTTCCGGCCAACCTGCCGCTTTCCAAGCAGCGCCTGCGGCCCCATTTCAAGCCGCCGCATCATTCCAACCTGCGGCACCGTTCCAAGCAGCCGCCCCTTTCCAGCCTGCCGCGGGCCAGCCCGTCATCGTTTATCAAGTGGTGTCTCCGCAGGCAGCGGCGCCCTTCGTTGCCGCCGCCCCGGCGACCCCTGCCGTGCCCGAGGGAATGGTCACCCCCATGGCAAATGCCGGGCTCGATGCGGTTTCTTCCGCCGAGTTGGCGGCCCTCCTTGATGAACAGCACAAGCGCAAGATGCGCAAGCGTCGCCGAGAGGCCCTGGTCACAGCCCTGGTCCTCTTCGGTCTCACTGGTGGCGGCTACGGCTGGTTCGTCCAGTCTCCACAGCGGGTGCAGGCCTTCAGTGACGCCATCAAGGAGATCCGCTCGGCGGGTGACATCGCCGGAATCGTCGGCAAGTACAAAAAGGCACTCGAAAAGGTCAAGGTGCGCTCCGAACAGATCGACAGCGCGACGGCCTCGATGGGCATTGATCCCACCAAGGACGACGGCAAGGATCCCTATTTCGAGGAGGAAATGAAGCAGATGATGGGCGGTGAAGGCAAGACCGTCGGTGAGCGCAACCGCCTCCTGAAGGAGAAGTTCGGAAGCATGGAAAAGACCGGCAAATTGGGCATTCCAGCACCTTCCTCCGCCGCCAGCATCCCGGCCCAATCGGGACACTGAGCGCCTATCAATAGCCGGAAATTCCCTTTCATCTTCGGGTTGCAGATCATGTCGACGCTTCCCGCTTGCTGCGCATTTCTCAATCAGTTCATTCGGTGAATGAGTTGGCTGCAGGTGAAAGCATGATCAGCGAGGCAAGCAATGTCCTCCCTGTCGAGCTGCCGGGAAGCTGAGAAGATACTTTTCACGCGGAGGCGCGGAGAACGCGGGGCGTGAAGAGAAGGATAAGTTGGAAGCTTTGGAATTCCACAATCTGGAAGTTGATGACTCCGCGAACTCTGCGCCTCCGCGTGACACTCTCTTGTTAGAAGAAATCGAGCTGCTGCTGCCCACGGACTTTGACCTCCTCCTCGGCCGCAAGTTCCCACCAGGGTGAGGCCTCGGCACAGGCGCAGTGGAGTTCGATGTGGCGGTGGCCTTTTTCCTCGAGCGATTTCCGGAGAATGGAAAGGGCGAGATCGGGGGCGTTGCAGTCCTGGCTGAGGTGGCCGAGAACGACTCGGCGGAGACCGGGATGGGCGAGCTCGGTAACGAGTTCGGCGGTCTGAGCGTTGGAGAGGTGGCCGTGGCGGGAGCTGATGCGCTGCTTGGTGGACCAAGGGCGCTTGGTGTCGGCTTCGAGGAGGGATTCGTCGTAGTTGGCCTCGACGAAGAGACCGTGGACGCCTCGCAGGCGCTCGACCATGCCGCGGGTGACGAAGCCTGCATCGCTGAGGAGACCGAATTTCGCACGCGGGCCCTGGAAGACAAAGCCGACGGGATCGACGGCGTCGTGCTGGATGGCGAAGGCCTCGACCTGGACATCGCCGATGTGGAAAGCCTGACCTGCGTCGAAGATTTTCCACGTGGCGCCCTCGATGCCGGTGTCCCTGACGACGCGGGCGGTGGCGGCGGTGGCGTAAACGGGGACGGGCATTTGTTTCAACAGCACGCGGAGGCCTCGGATGTGGTCGCCGTGTTCGTGGGTGAGCAGGATGCCATCGAAGGAATCGGGCGAGAGTCCAAGACCCTGAAGGCGGGAAACAAGCTGCTTGGCGCTGAGGCCGGCGTCGACCAGCAGGCGCACGCCCGCCGACTCGACGACTGTCGAATTTCCCGAACTCCCGCTGCCCAGCACTGCGAAACGAATCACTGCGCGGATGCTAGGAAGCGTCGGGCGGCGGGGCAACGTCGATTGCGAGGACGGATTGCATTCCCGGATCGGGAGCCTAGGATGCTGCCACCCTGTCATGACGCGCTTCCGCCTTTTCCAGAACCTCCGCACGGCGCTGATGCTGCTGATGGCGGCGGGGGTGATCGCGTTGGGGGTGGCGCTGTGGTGGGCGAACAAGACCGGCCTGCCGGAAACGTGGCGGGCGATGATCGAGGGTGAGCTGGAAAAGCAGGGCCTGCACGTGAGCATCGCGCGGCTGAGCTACCAGCCGCTGCGGGGCGTGGTGGCGGAGGAGATCCGGGTGTTTTCCGACAGCAGCCACCAGCACCAGGTTTCCAGGATGGAGCGGGTGGTGCTGGAGATCGACAAGCCGCGGCTGGCTCGCGGTGAGGTGAAGATCACGCGTTTCGAGCTGGTGGATGGTCGGCTGGATTTGCCCGTCGACACGGAAAATCCGGACTCGGAGGTGCTGGAGGCCACGCATGTGAACGCGGTCATCTCGATGCCCGGCGGACGCATTCTCGAAATCCGCGATGCCCGCGGCGAGGTGGAGGGCATCGACATCACTCTGACGGCGCGGTTGCTGGGCTATCGTCCGACCTTGGGCAATCCGGATGCAAATGACCCGGGAGCCAAAAGCCGGATGGAGCTGCTACGCCGCTGCCTCGTGGCTTCCCGGGAATGGAACTATGACGAGAAGGAAAAGCCGAAGGTAAGTGTGGTGATCGACGGCGATCTTTCCGACCGCGCGACGTTGCATGGCCGGCTGCGGTTGACTGCTCCGAACGTGGAAAAGAAAGGCTACGTGTTGAACAGGGTTTCCGCAGACGCCGAGTGGAACGGGACCTTGATCACGGTGACCTCATTCAAGGCTTCCGACAAACTGGGCAATCTGGACGCACGGATGGACTTCGACGCCAATTCCCGTGAGGGTCGCTTCGGCGCGACCTCGACGCTGGACGCCACCCACCTGTTGAAGTCGTGGTTCGATGTTCCGGAGATCAAGGAGATGTCGTTTTCCGGAGAACAACGCCTTGAAGGATCCGGCGAGTTCAAGCTCGTCGATGACGGCCCGCCTCAGGTGAAGATCACCGGGATGGCTGCGTGCCGGAAACTGAAATTGCGTGGAGTGCCGTTCGAATCCTTCGAGACCGCTTTTGCATGGAACAGCGGCAGCCTCTACTTGAGGGACTTCACGCTCATCCGCTCCGACGGCAGCGCGCGTGGAAAAATGCTGCTTGAGGACCGCTATGTCCGCTTCGCCATCCACACGAACCTGCCTCTGGATGTCGGGCGGCCATTTTTCGTCAACCATCCGTTCGGTCCGGTGCTCAACGACTTCGGCGACAACGAGCGCACCCGTGAGGAAACCGACCTTGAGTTCGCGTTCGACCTCGATGAACCGAAGTCGTGGATCTGCACCGGACATGCCCGGCTCGACCATGGCACCTTTCGGGGGATTCCAGTGGTCACGGCGCAGACGGATTTCATCCTCAACCATCAGGAGCTGGATTTCAGGAACGGCTCCGCTGAATTCGACTACCAGGCCTATCCCCTTCAGCGCGCCCACGACGGAGCGAAATCCGGACCGGTGAAGGTCAAACGGGTGCGCTACGATGCCGAGAGCGCGCTGGTGGAAATCAACGGGGTGGAAGGTTCCATCTGGCCGGCCCCTGTTCTGCGGATGTTCGCCAAGGATGTGGCCGATCATCTGGAAACCTATCGTTTTCATCAGCCGCCGAGACTGGAGGCGAACGGAGTGGTCGACACCAAACCCAAGGGCCGGACGGATCTCCGGGTTTCCTTCAGTTCCAACAACCCTGCCGACTACGACTTTCTCGGTCAGACGCTGGTGCTCGAGTCCCCCTCCGGCGACGTGCGGGTTCAGAACAACAATGTCACCGTCAACAACCTCAAACTCTCTGTCTTCGGGGGGCCGGTGAGGGCCAGCCTCGTCAGCGGCCCGGGGCGCAGTGGCAGGTCTGAGCTCAACGGCGATTTCAATTGGACCAAGCTCTCATTCAACCAGATCGCCACCAAATACGGCTTCGAAACCAAGAGCGGAGGTGAGGTGACAGGTCGGATCGAGTTCACCATGGCGGCAAATGCAATCGAGACGATGAATGGCGCGGGGCTGGTGGGCCTCGAAAACGGCGAACTCTTCTCAGTCCCGATCTTCGGCCCGCTCTCGCCATTGGTGTCAGCAATCCTCGCAGACAAGCGGGCGGGATTTCAAAAGGCTGGTGATGCCTTCTGCACGTTCACGATCCGGGACGGAGTGATGCGGACAAATGATTTCAAGACCGCCACGCCTTCGATGGTTTTCACCGGAGATGCGAGGATCGATCTGCCCAAGCTCATGATCGACATGACCATGCGAATGAACGCGCGCGGCCTGCTGGGCATCATCACGCTGCCCTTGAGGCCATTTTACGGGCTGTTCCAGTTCCACGGCAGCGGACCGCTCAAGACCCCGGTTTGGGAAAACGCCATGTTCACCTCCCCGCCTGAGGATCAGCGGGACGTGCTGCTGAACCCACCGAAGGCCACGATCATCGAGGAGCCGTGAGCATTCTTTAAGTGAAGTCATGCCTTGCGCCCGAGTGCCTGAGGTGCCAGAATTTCACCACATCGGACGCCACTGCGTTCTAGTAAGAAATTCAACCAATTCCCACCATGTCAGACGCATTTGCCACCCCCAACGCCCTCGACCCAGAGGCTGGTTTCACCAGAGCCCCTTCCGTCGGCCAAGCCGCCAACGACCTCCGTGCCGCAGCCGGTGAAAAGGCCCGGGAATTTGTCAACACCGCCTCGGAACAGGCCACCGTCATCAAGGACCGCACCCTTGAGACCGCCAATCACCTGAAGGACGTCGCCACCGAAAAGGCGACCCATCTCAAAAATGTCGCCACCGAAAAGGCAGAGGCCTTCAAGAACGCCGCCACCGAACGCGCGCAGCAACTCCGCAGCGCCGCCTCCGAACAGTGGCAGGAAGGCCGTGACAAGGCGAAGGAACTTCACGTCACCACCGAGGACTACATTCGCGAACACCCGACCAAGTGCGTGCTCGGCGCCCTCGGCGTGGGTTTCCTCATCGGTCTGATCGTCCGCCGCTAATCGCTGTCTTGTGGAAAACGCCCCCGTGGACGGAAATGAGGCTCCTCCCGCCAACTGGCGGGAAGCGGTCGCGGACTTGTTGTCCGCGCGGGTGGAGCTGATCCGCCTGGAAGCCAAACAGGCGGCAGCTCAAGGTGCGAGAAAAGCTGTGGTTGTGGCCATTCTCGGCATCGCCGCGGCCTTCACCTGGGCACTTGTGTTGGCAGGTTGCATCCCGCTTCTTTCTGAAGCCTCCGGTGTCCGCTGGCCCCTGATCGCCCTCGCCGCCGCAGGCCTGCATCTTCTCCTCGCCTTGCTGATGATCGCGCAATTGCGGCGGCCTGGCCCTCCTAGCTTCCCGATCACCCGGGATGAATTCCAACGTGACCGCGAATGGTTCAAGCATCTTCAACCTCCCAAGTGAGCGCGGAACTGATCCGCAGGAGCCAGGTCGCACGCGAGCGTCTGAGCGTGGACATCGCTGAGTTCAAGCACCGGATCGATGTTCCGAGCCGCATCCGGAACTCGCTCAATGCCAATCCCGCAGGTTGGATCGGCGGTGGACTGGTCGCCGGATTGCTCGCCAGTCTTGCGATGCGCCGTCAGAAGCCTGCGCC
>JANOBS010000331.1:0-11783 GCA_031411755.1 Luteolibacter sp.
TGATGGAGGCCTCGGAGGCAAGGTCGGATGGCAGAGGTTGCATACAGGGGTATGTATGCTGGTAATGCCGGGGAAAGGATAGTGGCCGACGGTAGACCGCTTACGCTCGCGGCGAAGAAGCTCATTTCCCCAGCCGATCTCGATGGCCAGAAGCTGCTTCTGTTAGAGAGGGAAAGTTATCCCGACTACTGGAACCGCGTGACGAAGTATTTCAAGGACCGCGGCCTCCAGGCGAAGATCGCGGGAGAGTTCGACGGCCGTGAAAGCCTCTCCTCCGCTGTCGAAGCGGGCATGGGCATCGCCTTCGTCGCGCAGGCCGGGAGAAAGGTCTCGCAAGGCCGTGACCGCAGCGTGCTGAAGCCACTCGCCGAGGAGCCGGCGCGCACCGTGGTCGCCGCCGGCACCGCCGCCGACCGCGACTGTCCGGCCCGCGTGCTGGCTTTCATCGAGGAACTCAAACGCGCAGCGGCGGAGTCGTGACGAGCTGCTAGTTCTGACTCATAGTCTACCCCGGCCTCTAAATACTTTGAATTTAATACGACATTAAAAGCAAAGTCCGTTACAAGCGATTCGGTATCTTTGGGGTTTCTGGTCATGCCCATACCTCCACAGCCTGCGGGCCTCTTCGCTCGCCTAATGTGAATCCGTGAGGACCGACCCTTTCCACGACCCTTTCCAGAGACTTTCACCTTTTTAGTTCAATCAATTATCTCAAATTTATCAAAAAATTTAAAGATCATCTTAATTTCTGGCTGCTCAGCCGATTTATACTCTTTAGGAATTTTTATGGTTTTCCATTGTTTTGATGCTAGATCATATTCCCCATATCTTATGCCAGAGGGATACGGACCGGATTTCAATTTGCTGCTTATTATTTCGCTTATTTTCTCAGTAGATTGAATCTTTTCTATCTCATTAAACTGCTCGGGCAGCACCTCAGGCATAGTAATGATTATTCGCTTCCTTTGGAGCTCTTTACTGGGCTTAATGCATTTAATCTGTATGTAAACGTATTCATCGTTAATCTTGACTATTCTTTTAATAAAAACATCCCCAGTGGCATGCTCAAGCAAAATGACTTGGATGCCCCTCTGGATTTTCCCAGAGTCAATAATTCCGGACATTTGATTTAATGTTACCGTCGCATCCAAGCAATCATCTTTCACAACTTGAGAAAACGCATTAAGCTGCGGGAATGCGAAAAAACATAAGACTACAAAGTTCCGTATCGAAGTCATTTTTATGTTGCCTTTCATTTTAGGTCGATTAATCAAATTCTCTATTTACTCCCGGTCACCTGGAGTTCCGAAATTGCCGTTATCGGTATGTGCCTCCTCAAGAGCAGTGGTCCTATTCTTTAGATCTTTAAAATACTTATTCAAACGAACAGCTTCTTCGGCTGCATATTCTGGAGATTCGTAGCACGCTTTATATTCATGCATTTCTTCCGCAATCGCCTGCATTCGGCGATTAATTGCGGAGACATGCCTGCGCTCATGAGCAATGATTTCTTCCTTGGATTTGTCTGGTGCCCTTTTCTTTCTAATAATTTCGCTATAAAATATATATGGTGCGCCAGTAATTTTAACTTCGCCTTCCAAGCAGCAGGGCTTAGTTTCTCGAACTTGAACATTAACGTCAAACTCGTAGTAAGTTTGCCCGGGATTCAGCCCCCCAAGAGGCTGAAATCCCACAAGTACAATAACTGCAGATGGAACTGGATATGGGTCCGGCTGTAAGACTGGCATATAATCGGAGTTGGGTGAAACGTCGCCATTGGGCCAGCTCCCACCCCATCCGTCACCTGAATTTAAAAAATCCTGCATGCCTAAATAATCCCAACTATTAACGCCAGCATTCTCGACGAACTGATAAATATTAACCCCGCCAGCTTCCTCAATCGGATCCCGAGATGGCCAGCGGCCTGTCACGGGATCATAAAAGCGGTAACCGTAGTAAGTCACACCCGACCTAAAAGCCTGTATTTCCGGGGATTTTGGTGGAGTCTCGGAGTTGTCGAGAATGGGGTATCGTGCTGATGGTCGGCCATTTGGTGGCGGTTGGTTGCCTGGCGCTGGCGCGCTTCCAGCAGTCGGATCGTCGTCAGACGGGAAGTCGTGACGCAGGGGCCCTTGGTCAGCCGACGGAGCAGATGAAGCGCATAATTGTGGCTCCTCCTTAACACGGGTGGGCAGCTCCAGCACTTCTGGAACTTCCAGTTGATTCAGACGTCCGTGGGGGTGGCAGCGGGTGTGGATCTCGCGCAGGGCGTCGATGTGAACATGGGTGTAAATCTGGGTCGTCTCCATCCGGGCGTGGCCGAGCATTTCCTGAACGTAGCAGATGTCTGCCCCACCTCGATGTATGTCGGTGGCGCAGGAGTGACGGAAGAGGTGGCAGGAGCCGGGTTTGTCGATCCCACAACGGATCATGAGTTTTTTGATCCAGTTGCCGAGGTAGTTGGGCGTGATGCGGCTGCCGTATCCACTGAGGAAGAGCGCTGTTTGCTGCGGGAGATGATGGAAATGCGGTCGGGACTGGATTAGATAAAGGTCGAGCCAAGCGGCGGCGCGCTCGCCAATCGGCAGCATCCGGCTTTTCCCTCCCTTGCCTTTACGGACCAGTAGCGTGTTGGTAGAGCCATCATAGTCGCCAAGGTCGAGGCGGGTCATTTCGCTGCGTCGGATTCCCGTGGAGTAGAATAGTTCGAGGATCGCACGGTCGCGCAGGCCGAACGGGTCGTCAGGGTTGGGGACAGCAAGTAGTGCCTGGATTTCCTGCGGGTTTAGGGCCTTGGGTAGGGCACGGGCCTGCTTTCGGGGTAGATCGAGATCAGCCGCTGGATTGGCCGGAATGGTTCCCGTGCGACAGAGCCAGGCGAAAAATCGGCGGACACAGCCGAGTCGGGCGAGCTGGGTGTTGACGACGAGGGGTTGGCCATTGCGCGGACTGCGGTATTGGTGGAGAAACCGTTGATACTCTTCAAGATCGGCGCGAATACATGCCGCTGGATCATGAATCTCGCGCGAGTCCGCCCATGCTGCAAACTGTCGAAGCGCCCAGCGGTGGGCCTCAATGGACGCTGGGGAGTAGGCACGAGCGGTGAGGTGGGAGAGAAATGCGGACGCGTGCGAAGCGATGCCTAGAGGAATTGCAGCTTGGGATTTGGTCACGCCGCCTTTGCGGCGTCCGCGCATGGCGACGAGGTTGGGAAGTCCGGGTTGACCTGGCATGGCCGGGGCATAGACGGGATAAGGAGTCATGGCGAGAGCCTGTTCCATGGTCGTGGGTTGGTCGCTGGAGTCTACTCTGTAATGAGTGCGCAACGACATGCCCTCTGCATAAATGCCTGATCCGCCTCAAGAGGCAAGAGGCGAATTGAGGACCGATCAACGGATGTTTGACCCGAAATCGGAGTCATGGCCGATTTTGTCACCTTTTGTGATAAGCGAAATCAAAAATAGTTCCAGAACCACTTCTTTTCTGTTGTCAGAATGCCTGACTTTGAATTGATATTGATTTCATGAAAGTTACAGATCCGTCACAAACTACCTTATCTACAAGTAAAAGCAGGAGTTTTCGGGTCGGTGTCATTCTTCTAACAATCACTGGCGGGTTCGCACTGTACAACTGGTGGCCGGATGAGAAGGGACGCCAAGCTGCTGAAGGAAAGGGATCTGAGTCCGAGCGGGCTAACGCCAGGAAGGAAGTCCTTCCAACGTCAGGGGATTCTCTGTCGACAGCTGCCACCGCAAATTCGACGGGCAAGTCCCCAATCGAATCTGTCGATCCTTCTGTGGCCCGAGCCACCCGCCGCCGTGAGGCACTTGCCAATCGTTCCCGTGCTCCCAAGTCGGTGGTTGACCTCATGGCTTCATGGTCCGATCAGCCACCATGGCCGGAAGGACCTCGTCTCTATGCTGAGGTCGAGACGTCCTCGAAGAAATACATCAATCTGCGTCCGGATGACTATGGCGTGTTGCCGCGTATCCGAACGGGTCCTGGTGAGCTACTTGAAATCAAGATCACCCTGCCCGAGTCCGAACCCGGAGAGAAAATCCACGTCGAGCTTCCCAACGGTGGTTCATTTTCAGACTCAGAAGTGGTAGGCCGCATTTATGACATTGAGGGCGGGAAATCATTCTCCTTCAGCATTTTCGCGGATGATGCCCGAGGCAACTGCAACGTGAAAATGCGTCATCAAGGCCATACCCGTTCCATTCCTTTGTGGGTGGGCGAGCCCGAGGAAAACGGCTCCTGAGTGTCAGATTTCCAACTCTCTCGTATCTCATCATTTTCCCAGATTTATCCCTTTCCAGTAGAAACTCCTTCGATGAAATCATCGCTTCTCAAAATCGCACTGCTTCTCTCACTCTCCTGTCTTCAGCAGGCTGAGGCAACCTCCTGTGGTGTCCCAAACAAAGCCGATCCCGGCGATGGATGTCCGAATTGCGACAATCCCGCTGGCGATTCCGGCTCCGGGGGACAAGGCCCTTCGCCTTCAGCCGCCTCCACGACCGCCACTTGCGAGCTCGACTATCCCTCCAGAATCATCGGAGCGAACCACGGCGGAGCGCTCCTGCACACCACCGACCTCGAAATTTCCGGCGCAGTGAGCGGTCTCCCGCTCAGCTTCACCCGCTACTACAACAGCCGCGATGCCGAAATCTCCGGCGACCTCATGGGCCACGGTCGCACGTGGAGTCATTCTTTGTCCTGGAGGATGGCCATTGCCGGTTCCTCCCGGCGGATCTACTTTCCTTCCGGTCGGATGCTTGAGTTCGCCCCAGCAGGCTCCTCCACCTATCTTGGCCAAGCCTCCTCTCTCTACACTCCCGAGACAGGAAATGGCGAACGCCTCCATAACATCGGCAACTTTTGGTACATGGTGGTTCCCGGAGGAGCCGTCCACACCTTCGAGCGCGTGGTCCGCAGTGACGGCGCGGTTCTGTTCCACCCGCGCTCCAGCAAGGACACGCGTGGCAACACGCTCACCTACACCACCAACACCGCCGCCCGCATCACCAAGGTCGCTGATGCCGCAGCGAACTCCATCACGCTCACCTACGCTCAGGAAACCATCAACCGTCGAGCCGCTGTCAACCTCCACACCATCAGCTCCCCACCCGTGGTCGGCTGGAACGAGGTGATCATCCCGGCCGGAGCTTCCTTCCGCTGGATTCAGGCCGTCTCCGCCTCCGTCGCCTACTTCGACGTCTCGGAAATCAAGTTCTACAAGTCCAACGGCAGCGCCGGCTACACCCTGCTTGGGGGCACCGCCTACGGCACCGGCCCCGCCATCGACGATGGCCCGAACACCTTTGACAAAGTCTTCGATGGCAGCGGTTCGACCCGCTTCACCTTCTGCCGCCCGAATGCCGGGATCGCCGGGCTCGATCTCGGAGCTAGCGGAGCTGCGTCCGTCACCAAGATCCGCTACTACATCATGGGCATGTTCTCCGGTGATCTCGACAAGTTCGTCGGCATGCGCTTCGAGGGCATGCTGGAGCAACCGCAGAGCATCACCGTGCTCGCCTCGGCCACCGCCTCCACTGGCCAATCTGTGCAGTTCGACTATGGCACGCACCTCGATCCGTCCATCGGACAAAGCCACACCGTTCTTGAAAAGGTCAGCTACCGAAATTCGTCCGCCGTCGTCACCGACGAGGCCACCTTCACCTGGGTCACCGCCCAGGAGGGAGGATCGCCCTGTGTTTTGCGCTCACGCGAGCCGCGCAGCTCCAGTTCCAATCCCGACATCGCCTTCGACTATTATCCCGGTGACATCGCCGTCAAAGGCCAGCCCCAGCAGGTCAAGAGCGGCAACCCCGCCAATCCCATCGTCCTGCTGACCTCCGATCCCAGCGCCACCTACAAGTTCACCGCCCCGGACGGCGGCGAACACAGCATCGTCAACACCAATGGCAGCGCCTACCTCCCGTCCTCCACCACCGACGCCGCAGGCAAGACCACCAGCTACACCTGGACCACCTCGCGTTTCCTCGCCTCGCGCACGACGCCCACCGGCACCACCAGCTACACCCGCAACGCCTCCGGCCAACCGCTCACCACCACCCATCCGGACGGCCTCGTGGAAACCAACACCTACGACACCCTCGGCCGCCTCCTCACCAAGACTCTCGCCGCCCCTGGCCAGCTTTCCCGCACCACCACCCACACCCGCGACACCAACGGACGCGTTACCCGCACCACACATCCGGACGGTTCCTACGAGGATTACACCTACAGCACCTTCGGCCTCCTCACCACCGTCCGCGAGACCAACGGCTCCTTCACCAAGCACACCTACGACACCACCAGCGGCTCGCCCACCGCAGGTCTCCGCCTCAGCACCACTCGCGGACTTGCCACGGCCACCGCCACCACCGGCGGGGAAACCACCAGCTTCAGCTACTACGGCCTCTCCGATCCCTCCGGCTCACCCGCCCGTCTCCTTGCTACCGAGACCGACCCACGCGGCCGCACCACCTCCTACCAGTACGACCACGCCGGACGCCTGCTCAAGACGACTTACCCCGACGGCTCCTACCGCCAACTCGTTCTCGACGAATTCGGCAACAAGACCAACGAATTCGATGGCGTCAGCCTCGAAACCTGGACCTACGATGACTTCCGCCGCCCGGTCACCCACACTGATGCCATCGGCGGCATCACCAGCTACGACTACGGCCTCAACGGCACCGCCTGCTCCTGCTATGGAGCCGGTGCGCCCACCCTCGTCACGAGCCCAGCCGGGCGGAAGACGCGCAGCATTTACGACCTCAAATCGCGCCTGATCCAGCAGATCCAAGGCTACCTCACGGCGGAGGCCGCCACTACCACCCACACTCGGGATTCCCTTGGCCGCATCACCTCCACCACCGATCCGGACGGCATCATCACTACCTACACTTACGATTCCCAAGGCCGCACCCTCAGCACCACACTCGCGCCCTTCGGACTGAATCTCACCACTTCCTCCACCTACAGCGCCTATGGGGATACTCTCAGCACCACCGCCCCCGGGGGGCGCACCACCACCATGGCTTATGACAAGATGAGCCGCGCCGTTTCCATCACCGATCCGCTCAGCACCGTCACCACCCTCACCTACGATCTCGGCGGACGCCGCACCGCTCTCACCGAGGCCAGCGGCACCGCCCTGGCCCGCAACACCGGCTTTGCTTACGACCTGTTCGACCGCCTCACCACCACCACCTACCCGGACAGCAGCACCACCAGCCAGACCTACCACCCCGGAGGAGAAATCGCCACCACCACCGACGAACTCGGGCGCACCTCCAGCAGTGACACCGCCCTCGTCACCTGGGCGGATTCGCTCAGCCAGTCTTGGACCTCCTTCGCCCGCACTTCCACGGATCCCGCTGGCTTCACCACCATCAGCTACGGCCCACCCAGCGCCAGCACCGGCGGCACCCGTCGCATCGTCAGCCCCGGTGGCCGCATTGCCGAGTCCTACATGGACGAAAATGGCCGCACCACCCTCAGCCGCAGCGGCCTCGTCACCGGCACCTCCGGCCTCACTGCCGATGTCAGCGACACCGTCATGACCTACGATGCCGACGGTCTACTCCTCACTTCCACCACCGATCCCACCGGGCTCAACCTCACCACCACCAACACCTACGACGCCCTCGGACGGACCAAAACCACCAAGGACCCGCTCAACCGCACCACCACCTTCACCTACGACGATCGCGGCAACCTCCTCACCACCAAGCTCCCCGACAACCGCCAGCTCACCGCGACCTACGATGCACTCTCGCGCCTGAAAACCAGCACCGATCCCAAGAACCAGACCCTCACCTACACCTACTGGTACGAGACCGGCCAAACCCTCAACCTCAAGGACGCCAAAAACCAGACCACCACCTGGACCTACAACCTGCGCGGCCAGATCCTCACCAAGGTCTATCCCAACAGCGACGACCACGCCTACACCTACGACGCCCTCGGCCGCATGGGCACCCACACCACGCCCAAGAACGAAGTCTGCACCTACAGCTACGATCTCCGCGACCGCCAAACCCTCGCCGACTGGGGCACCAGCACCCCCGACACCGCCCGCACCTATTGGGCCAACGGGCTCATCAAATCCATCGACAACGGCCTCTCCCGGAGCGACTATGCCTATAACTCGCGCAATCTGTTGACCTCCGAAACCCAGACCCTTTCCGGCCTCAGCGCCCGCGTCGTCAGCCACGGCTACGATGCCGACGGTCTGCGCATCGGCACCACCTACCCCAGCGCCCAGGCCCTCGACTACGCCTGGACCGCCCGCGCCCAACTCCTCAGCGTCTCCACCGGAGGACCGCCTCCCCTCGCCACCTACACCTACGACAAGGCTGGCAGAACCACCGCTGTGATTCACGAAAACGGCATCACCGAAAGCAAAACCTACGACGCCGCCAGCCAGCTTCTCGCCAACACCCATCTCAACGGCAGCACCCCCGTCACCGGCCACGGCTACACGCTGGATGCCACCGGACGCCGCACCGCCGAAACCTTCACCGACGGCACCACGGCCACCCGCAGCTACGGCTACGACCTCGCCGACCAAGTCACCTCCGCCACCTACGGCGGCACCCTGAGCGACAGCTACGCCTACGACCCCGCAGGCAACCGCTCCACCGCCACCATCGCTTCACTCGGCGGCAGCACCACCTCCTACACCGCCAACAGCGCCAACCAATACTCCACCATCAGCGGCATGTCCGCCCCCAGCCACGACTCCAACGGCAACCTCACCTCCCAAAACGGAGTCACCTACACCTGGGACAGTGAAAACCGACTCCTCAGCGTCAGCGATGGCGTCAAGAAAATCGAGAACAGCTACGACGGCCAACATCGCCGCGTCCTGAAGCGGGTCTTGGATCTTGCGTCTTCCAGTCTTGAGTCTGAACTCCACTACGTCTACGACGGCTGGAACGTCATCGAGGAATCCACCCTCATCTCCAGCACCGCCACCCTTGCTAGGACGCGCACCTGGGGAACTGACCTCTCCGGCAGCATGCAAGGCGCAGGCGGAGTCGGCGGCCTCCTCCTCACCGAGGAAATCGGCACCAGCGCCACCGCCTACCACTTCCAGTATGACGGCAATGGCAACGTCACCGAAATCACCGACCTCAGCGGCAACCCCGCCGCCAGCTACCGCTACGACGCCTTCGGCAACACCCTCGTCGCCACCGGCAGCTACGCCGCCTCCAACAAATACCGCTTCAGCACCAAACCTCTCGACGGCGAAGTCACCAACGCCCCGCTCTACTACTACGCATACCGCTTTTATGATCCAGTGACAGGCCGCTGGCCATCAAGGGATCCGATTGAGGAAGCCGGGGGGGTGAATTTGTATGGGTTCCTGGAGAACGATGGGTTAAACAGATTGGATTCATTGGGATTAAAGTTTGAGAAGTTCACAGGGGCGGTCCCGATTTCTAGGCAACGACTTGCAGATGGCTATAGAGGTGGTAAAGTTTCCCACAATTTCAAATCATTAGCTGTTGGGGTAATTGAGAGCGGAAAATGTTGGAAAGTTGCATTATCGGGACAGCCGAGTGCTATATTATTTTTGAATACACATCCTGATGCAGTGACTCAGACGGACAATTACGGGCGGGATCCACTAACGCATGAAAAATTGCACGTAGCTATAATACAGAAAATATATAATAAATTTACAGAAGAGGTAAACCCTTTGGAAAATTATTTTGTTTGTAACAAGCCATGCGCTGAACTCTTGCAGTCGTGGATCAAAGCGAGAGCTGAGCTGATGAGCGCAACAGTTGATATAGCTAACACACAAATGGATATAACGTCTTACAATTATGCCGATGCAATAGCACTTAAGCCGAAATTGGAAAGCGAGATCAAATCTCTTGAGGACGCTGCGAACGAGATACGGAAAAAATTAATTGGAAAGAAATGCACATTTTATGATGCTTGCCCACCTTAATAAATTGCGACTATTCCTACTCTCCCTTGGATTAATGTTCCAAAGTGTGAGTTGCCATAGCAGTAGAGGAATCCCAAGTGGAAATACTTGGGAGGCGGCCGTGATGAGGGAAAGTATTTCCTCGGAATCTTATAGTCGTGACTATCCTCGTTCTAAAGCAAAAGAAGCTGACGACTTTAGTGAGTGAAAGAGGGCGAAAAGGGTCCGCGTAGCGGGGGGCGGTCCTCGCGCTTTCACATCTGGAGGGGATCAATAGGAGGGGTCCACGGAAGCCATGCAGGCTGCATGATTCCGGGAGACTCGCGAATTCCTCCACGCCCGTCTTGCCATGGCGGGTGGGGGCGGTATCCTGCCGCCTCTTCCGACGATGACTCCGTTCCTGCGCAAACTTCTCGGCATGAACTGGATGCTGGTTCTGGTGATGTATGCGTTGCTGATTTTCGGCCTGTTCATGATCGAAAGCGCGGCCCGCCACCTGTCGGTTCCTGAAGACCTGAAGGGCAAGATTTCCGCCGGTGCCTACTACGCGGGCATGGACAAGAAGTGGATCGCCATCGGCACTGTCGCCTT
This sequence comes from Luteolibacter sp., assembly GCA_031411755.1. Classification (GTDB taxonomy): domain Bacteria; phylum Verrucomicrobiota; class Verrucomicrobiia; order Verrucomicrobiales; family Akkermansiaceae; genus Luteolibacter. Next base: position 10,544 of record JANOBS010000331.1, read on the forward strand.
TTTCGCCGCTGCCTTCGTGAACTACCGCTGGATCCGCTGGCTGGGGCTGCCGATTTACGTCAGCAGCCTGGTGCTGATGTTGATCGCGATGAAGCAGGACAACGCGGTCCACCAGATCAAGCTCGGCCCGCTGCTTTTCCAGCCCGCCCAGCTTGGCGTGTTTTCGGGGATCCTGCTGATCTCATGGTTGCTGCAGGATCTGCCGAAACTGCACCGGTTCTTCGCCGCGCCATTCGCCAAGATCGGCATCATCGGGATCGTCTCCGCGATTCCCTTCCTGGTGGTGATGAAGATGGGCGACATGGGGTCCGCCCTGGTGTGGGGGCCGGTGGCGGTCGTGGCCCTGGTGATCGGAGGCGTGCCGTTCCGCTACCTGTCCTTCATGGCGTTCATGGGGATCGGCATGATCGCGATCCTCAATTTCATCGTCCTGCCCATGGTCTCGAAGCGTGGACCGGAACGCATCGACCTCTGGTTGAAGATGCTTCGTAATGAGGAGGTCGATATCGCGGGCGATGCCTACGCCGCGCACAATGTTTCCATGGCGGTCGGCAAGGCCGGCTGGAAGGGCGTCGGTTGGAATGCGACGGTCGAGAAGGGCTCCCTACATGCCCGGAAGTTCATTCCCTGGGAAACCGCGCACAATGACTTCATTTTCGCCGTCATCGCCGAGGAACTTGGATTTCGAGGTAGTCTGTTGCTGATCACCGCCTTTGCCCTGCTGCTGATCCAGTGCCTGTTCATCGCGTTCTACAGTCGGGACATGACCGGAAGACTTCTCGTATGCCTCATTGTCGCTTTGTTTTTCGCGCACATCTTCGAGAACATCGGGATGTGCGTGCTGCTGCTGCCGATCACCGGCATTCCGCTGCCATTGGTGAGCTACTCGGGCACCTTCGTGGTGATCTGCATGTTCATGCTCGGCCTGGTCCAGAGTGTCTGGATCCACCGCAACGACAACTTGGAGACGGTGGAAGAGGGGTGAGAGGTGATAGGTAAATCGTGAATGGTAAGTGGTAAATGGTGGGCTCCGATACGATTCACTAATTACGATTCACCATTTACGATTTACGACTCACCCTTCACTCCCCGTGACAGCAACGTAAGCGGTCAATGGATGGGCGTCTCGGGCTGCTGGCTCCCGTAGCATAGGTAGCATACACACATGTGTATGTTCCCTTTGATGGCTTCCGGTTCAGACGGCGCAGGCGGTTTCGGTGTGCTGAGGCGTGGCCGCAGG
>JANOBS010000332.1:0-2937 GCA_031411755.1 Luteolibacter sp.
TGATGTAGAGGCGAAATGGTACGCCGCCTGGATCGAGGGAAAGTGTTTTGAAGCCGATCCGTCGTCCGACGCACCGGGCTATTCCATCGTCATCCCGCCTCCGAACGTCACCGGCATCCTCCACCTCGGACACGTCCTGAACAACTCGCTCCAGGACATCCTCGCCCGCCGCGCCCGCCAGAAGGGCAAGGAAGTGCTGTGGCTTCCCGGCACCGACCACGCCGGCATCGCAACGCAGACGAAGGTCGAGCGCGAGCTGAAGAAGAACGAGGGCCTCGGCCGCCGCGATCTCGGACGCGAGAAGTTTCTGGAGCGCGTCTGGGATTTCAAGAACGAGCACGGCGACATCATCATCAAGCAGCTCAAGCGCCTTGGGTGCTCCTGCGACTGGAGTCGTGAGCGCTTCACGATGGACGAGGACTACACCAAGTGGGTCAGCCACGTCTTCGTCGAGCTCTTCAAGGAAGGCATGATCTATCGCGGCAAGCGCATGGTCAACTGGTGCCCGGTCTCTCTAACAGCCTTGTCCGACGAGGAGGTCATCATGACCCCGTCGAAGTCGAAGCTGTTCTTCATGAAATACGAGCTCGTCGATGCCACCGGTGAGTTCCTGGAAATTTCCACCACCCGTCCGGAAACCCTGCTCGGCGACGTCGCCGTGGCGGTGAACCCGAAGGACCCGCGTTTCACGAAATACATCGGCCGCAAGGTCCGCCGTCCGTTCCCGGCCGCGGAGATCCCGGTGATTGCGGATGACCATGTCGACATCGAGTTCGGCACCGGCGCGCTGAAGATTACTCCGGCGCACGACAAGGCGGACTTTGAAATCGGACTCAAGCACGGCCTCGAGATCATCGATGTGCTCACTCCGGACGGCATGATCAACTGCCCGGAACTGCCGGAGTTTCACGGACTCGACCGCTTCGTCGCGCGTCGTCTGGCCGCGACGAAACTCGAGGAGATGGGCCTGCTCATCAAGATCGAGGAATACGACAACAACATCGGCTACTCCGAGCGCGCCGGCGTGCCGATCGAGCCGCGCATTTCGATGCAGTGGTTCCTCAAGTATCCCTGCGTCAAGGAAGCCACCGATGCCGTGGCGAATGGCGACATCAAGTTCTGTCCCGAGCGTTGGGCGAAAACCTACGGCCACTGGATGGCGAATCTCCAGGACTGGTGCATCAGCCGCCAGCTGTGGTGGGGCCATCAGATCCCGGTGTGGTATCGCAAGGACAAGCTCGACGCGCTCAAGAACGCCGAGTCGCTCGACATGCAGGACTTTTCCGCAGGCGATATCCATGTCGGCCTCGAACCACCGGCCGATGCCGAGAGCTGGCAGCGCGATGAGGACGTCATGGACACGTGGTTTTCCTCGTGGCTGTGGCCCTTCGCGACCATGGCGAACGTCGGTGAGGACACGCCGACCTTGAAGAAGTTCTACCCGACCGACGACCTCGTCACCGGCCCGGACATCATCTTCTTCTGGGTGGCGCGCATGATCATGGCGGGCTTCCGTTTCACTGGTGAGTTGCCGTTCAAGAACGTCTTCTTCACCACCATCATCCGCGACCTGAAGGGCCGCAAGATGTCGAAGTCCCTCGGCAACTCGCCGGACCCGATCGACCTGATGGAGAAATACGGCGCCGACGGCCTGCGTTTCGGACTCACCCGCATCGCGCCGATCGGCAGTGACGTGCGCTTCGACGAAGTGCAGATCGAGGAAGGCCGGAACTTCGCCAACAAGATCTACAACGCCTGCCGGTTCCGCCAGATGGCGGAGATCAGCGATGAATGGGAGGAACTCGATCTCCGTCCCCATCATGTCGACATCATGTCGAAGCTCGATGAGCTGGCCGTCGATCTCGATCGACTCTATGCCGACTACCGCTTCGGGGAAATCGCGCAACGCCTCTATGAATTCCTCTGGAGCGAGTTCTGCGACAAGTTCCTCGAAGCCGTGAAGGGCGACATGCGCGAGACCGCCACCGTTGAGGAACGCGCGGCCACGTTGATCACCTTTGATGGCGTGATGAGCCGTTTCCTGCAGCTCCTCCATCCCTACATGCCGCACATCACCGAGGAGCTTTCGGAGGTGATGGGCTATGTGGAAAAGGGCGAGTTCCTGATGCAGCACCTGCTTCCCGAAGAAGGCCTGCTGGCCGATGCCGATCCTGAGGATGTCGCGGGTGAGAAGGCCATCGCCACCGCCATTTACGAAACCGCCGGACGTCTTCGCAATTTGAAGGCCGAGTATCATGTCGGCAGCCGTCGCGATGTGACCTTCGTCGTGAAGGGCGCGGTCGAGTGGCTGGAGGAAAATGCCGACACCCTCGCGATCCTGACCGGTGCGAAGGAGGTCCTCATTGACCCCGATTACATCGCGCCAAAGGGCACGCCGGTTTCGATCACCGATGTCGGCGAGGTTTACCTCCCGCTGGAAGGCCTGATCGACGTGGAAGCGGAAAAGGTTCGCCTCACTCATGAAATCACGAAGGTCGAACAGGAACTCGCGAAATCAGAATCCAAGCTCGCCAGCCCGACCTTTGTGGACCGTGCACCTTCGGAAGTCGTTGCTCAGGAACGGGAACGGCTCGCGGATTGGAAATCCAAGCTAGGTCAGCTCCGGGAAATGCTCGCCGCTCTCGCATGAGGGGGCTTGTCATCCCCGGTTTCCGTGAGTCACTCTGAACGGCGAGCTAGTTTCTGATGTCGACCCTCCTCACCATTCCCGGCCTCGGCAAATCCTCTCTGGAGTTGCTTGAGGCTGTCGGATTTTTGGATGAGAACTCATTGGCCAAGGCCGGGCTCGATGAGCTCGTCGACGAGCTGAAGCGGGCGAATTCCGTGCTCAAGATCGCCAAGCGTCCGCCTCGGCGCGCGGATGTCCAGAAGTGGCTGACCGCTGCCCGGGAGCGGGTTGGCTTTGTCGAAAAGGAA
>JANOBS010000333.1:0-15869 GCA_031411755.1 Luteolibacter sp.
GACGATATCTCCCATGAGCACGTCGAACATCTTGTCGGCCTCGACCGCATTGTCCTCATCGAGGCGGACGCGGAGGAACTGACGGACGGTGGGATCCATGGTGGTTTCGAAAAGCTGCTTGGCATTCATTTCACCAAGACCCTTGAAGCGCTTGATCTGCACGCCACGACTGGCGATTTCCAAGACCTTCGCGAGGATCTCAGGGACCGCGAAAACAGGAGTGACCTTTTGTTTGTCTCCGTCGCCTTCAACGACTTCGAAGAGTGGGGCGTCGTCATTGAAGAAGACCGCAGTGTTGATGCCGCTTTCCGTGAGGCGCGAGAAGATGCGGGTGATGGCATGGGACTCGTGAAGCTCGTGGAGGTTGGCGCGGCGCGACGGGCCGGTGTGTGCGGCGAGTTCTTCCTCGGTTAGGATTTCGTCGAACAGTCGCAGATCGCGATTCTCGGCGGCATAGCTTCGGAGATCCGCCTCGGTGGGGAAATAGAGCACGCTCTCGTCGTTGCCGATGCGGATGCGCACCATGTATTCCGGCAGGGCTCCGTTCTGACGGGCGGCGAGATAATTCCGGAAGTTGCCACCGTTGCCCTCGATGGAATTGGTAAAGCGCGAGAGCGAAGAAAGGTTGTCGAGGATGACCTTGAGCTCCTCCGCGGTGAAACTGCGGGAGTGGTCACAGGTGCGCAGGAGGACTTCGCCGGCACCGAGCTCAATGAGGATCTTGTTGAGTTGGTCGTTGTCCTGGACGTATTCGGAGCGCTTCTTGCGGGTGACCAAGTAGAGTGGCGGTTGGGCGATGTAGAGGAAACCGCGTTTGACCAGCATGGGCATGTGGCGGCAGAAAAACGTCAGCAGCAGCGTGCGGATGTGGGAGCCGTCGACGTCGGCATCGGTCATGATCACGATCTTGTGATACCGGACCTTGTCGATATTGAACGAACCTTCCTGCTCGCCATCGCCGATGCCAGCTCCGATGGCGGTGATGAGGTTCTGAATTTCCCGGTTCTGCATCGCACGATGGAGGCGGGCCTTCTCGACGTTGAGGATCTTGCCCCGCAGCGGGAGGATCGCCTGGGTCCGTCGGTCGCGGCCCTGTTTGGCGGAACCACCGGCGGAGTCGCCTTCGACAATGTAGAGCTCGGATTTCGCAGGATCGCGCTCGGAGCAGTCGGCGAGTTTTCCGGGAAGACCGCCACCGGAGAGGGCGGATTTGCGGACGGTTTCGCGAGCCTTGCGCGCGGCCTCACGGGCGCGGGCGGCATTGACGGATTTCTCGATGACCTTTCTGGCAAGCGCAGGATTCTCATCGAAGTACTGCATGATGCCCTCGTAAACGATCGACGAGATGACGCCTTCGATCTCGGTGTTCACGAGCTTGTCCTTGGTCTGCGAACTAAAGCGCGGGTTCGGCATCTTCACCGAGATGACGCAAACAAGGCCCTCACGCACGTCGTCACCGGAAAGCGCGGGATCCTTGTCTTTCAGGATCTTGTTGACCTTCGCATACTGGTTGATGCCTCGGGTCAAGGCTGTCCGGAAACCCGTCAGGTGAGTGCCGCCATCGCCGTTCGGAATCGAGTTGGCGAAGCAGAGGATCTGGTCGTTGTAGGAGTCGTTGTATTGGAACACTACGTCCGCGAACACATCGTCGGTGGTCTTCTTGCCATCGTAGTCCAATTCGATCTGGCGCTTGCCGTGGAGGATGACCGGTTCGTCGTGGATGACCGTCTTGTTTTCACCAAGCTGAACAACGAATTCCTCAATGCCCTTCGCATAGAAAAACGAGGTCTTTTTGGCGGATTCAGGACGCTCGTCCTCAAGATCGATCGTGAGACCGGGGTTCAGGAAGGTAAGTTCGCGCAGGCGTGTGGCGAGACGGTCGAATTTGAACTCGATGGTATCGACGAAGATCGTGGCGTCCGGGAAGAACGTGATCGTGGTGCCCGTCCTGCCGTTATCCACCTCGCCGATCACGTGAAGCGGTTCGGTAGTCTTGCCGCGCTGGAAGCCGATGCGGTGAACCTTGCCATTCCGCATGATGTCGGCGCGGAACCAATCGGACAGCGCGTTGACGCACTTCGCACCGACCCCGTGGAGACCTCCGGAGTACTTGTAGGCACCTTGACCGAACTTCCCGCCAGCATGGAGGTTGGTGAGCACGAGTTCGACTGCGGGCATGCCGAACTTGGCATGCATGTCCACCGGGATGCCACGACCGTTGTCGGAGACGGAAACCGAGCCATCGACATGGATTGCCACCTTGATACGGTTACAATAACCGGCCAGATGTTCGTCGATCGAGTTGTCTAGAACCTCAAACACGCAGTGATGAAGTCCCCGTTCATCCGGGTCGCCGATATACATCCCCGGCCGCTTGCGAACGGCTTCCAGTCCTTCCAGTTTATCGATCTGAGCGGCATCGTACTGCTGCTCGGTTGCGACTTGGGTTTCGTGTTTCGGAGGATCAATCGGCGTATCGGACATGGTGCTGGCAAAGGGTCTGAAATCGCCGTTGCTGAGACAAGGAATTTCAGCAAAAAATGAGCGGCTGATACTACATCTAATTAACTGAATTTCAATGCCTTAAGAAACATCCCCCACCAGCTTACCAACACACTGCAAAAATCGGATTGGAATGACCTCCGATTCCAAGCTCAAGGACATTTGAGCCTAACCGGACACTGGATGGATTCGCCTAAAACAAAGGGCTACATCCAACCACGATGGAATGGGCCTGCCTGAGCAAACCGAAACCTTTGTTCAATCAAATCCCAAGCATCCTCTCTGCCATTCGAGAAGGAGTGCTTCAGGGCTGGACTCTTCTGCCGCGATGCATTCAAGGACGGCACGTGCCGCAATCAGTGAGCCATCGATATCCAACTCCTTGGAAGCCTCGTCACGGATTTTGAGCAATTCGTCAAGCCGACGATCAAATCCAAAGTCACGACGACGACGAATCCCCTTGGGGCGCTCCGGATACTCGGATTCTGCCAGCGCATCAACCGCTGCCAGAGCTTCGCGAAGGCGCCGGACCCGATCCGGGCGAAAATAAGGAGGAATCCCTAGTTCACCACCTTCGGCGAGACACACGCTCCACTCGATGAGAAGCCGATTGGTTGCCACCATGAAGGAAGGACGATCCCAGGCTTCGGCCTCGGTATCACGCCAATGCCATACGGCCCGCAGTATTGCCAGCCCACGTCGGTCGAGACGACCCGAGCCCTGGATCCGCCAAGCCTCATCACGGGAGTCATCCCTCTCTAAAACCTTCTTTCTTGCCGCGATGCAGCTTTCCTCAAACCAGTCGAACCTGCCACGGCGATTCAATTCGTCGACAATCAATTCACCCATTGGAAGCAGGTAGCGCACGTCGTTCAGGGCGTATTCGATCATCTTGTCCGACAGTGGACGCTTCCCCCAGTCAGCCTTTTGGGAAGACTTTGACAGCTCGACTCCGAAATAGTGGCTCACCAAATCCGCGAGCCCAAATTTCCTGGCTCCAAGCAATCTGGCCCCGATCTGGGTATCATAAACAACTTCGGGAATGCTGCCAAACTGGCGGCGCAGCATTGTCATGTCATAATCCGCCCCATGCATCCAAACGATCGAACGGTTCAGAAGTGAGGAAAAAATCGAAAGATCCTTGATCGCCAAAGGATCCACCAACATGCAATGATCTCCGGCCGAAAACTGAATCAGACAAAGGGATTCGCGATAGCGGTGAAGGCTGTCGGCCTCGGTATCCACCGCACAAATCAGCTGGCGTGAGGTCGATTCAACTGCATTGACCAGTTCGTGCAATGCAACTGCGTCGGCGACGATTCCGTTCTGATGGTCACTGCTCACGCTACGATTATTTTTTAAGCTTGGTTTCCGCCTTTTGTAAGGCCTCGGATTCATTCCCTTCCGCATCGGTGCCATCAATCAAAAAGCGAACAAGATTCATTGCCTCCTCCTGAATCGAAAGGTTTGCATTTTTTGCCAACGCAACCGCCCCTGCGAGCCGCGTTGGGTCTGGGCGATTATGAAAATCAGACAGGAGAATCCCAGCCAACTCGGGCGCAAGCATCTGCTGTTGAGCCAAAGAAACCAATCTCGAGCCCTCCGAATCAGGCGTCAACAGGACCGCATGCGTCAAAGCTTCGATCCTCTCCTCGATCGAAACTTCGGGTCTAGCCGCGAGGTCGATGAGCCTGATTGCCGTCGCCGTGTTGTCCGCTCCTTGATCATTCAGGATGGATTCAACCTGGTCGAAGGATTTTGAAGGTGGGGTTCTTTGAGGGTCACGTCCTGCCTTCGAATCCTCCACTCTAGAAGTCGACCCAGGAGATGCTGTGATTCGCTTCACAGGCTCATCAGTGCCCCTTGCCCCCAAGTTCAGAGCCACAGGGTCCTGCGTCATGAATACAAGCAAGGCTATCACGAGCAAACAGGCACATCCCGCAGCAGTGGTGATCCTTGAGGAACGAGACATTTGAAATTCGAAGTCTAAAGATGAAAACGCCGGAGAAGCGGAAACTTTCTCCGGCGTTTCAAGAAATCAGCACTAGGTGCGCCGATTGTTCAGCGGTAGTCCTGCTGGATGAAGTGATACTGTCCGGCAATCAAGACTCGGGCGCTTCTCTTCAGACCGGTATTGTTCGCTGCGACCGTGATGCTGAGCGTGCCATTGGCCGTTCCACCAGCAGCACCGAGCGTGACCCAGGTCGGGGTATCCTCAACCACAGCCGTCCAAGCACCAGGCGTTACGACCGAAACCAAGTAAGTAGCTCCATCACCGACAACAAACTTGCCATGGGGCGAAATCGTCGTGATCACCGGAGGAGAACCATCGACGTTCTCAACGAAGGTGGCGGAACCACCACCGGTTGGCAGGTAATACTGTCCCGCAACACGATTCTGCTTCTGAATTGGAACCGCGCGTAGCAAGGCCTTTGCATCGCTCAGACCACGACCGGTGTCGGTAATGGCATAGGTGGCAGACACAAGGCCACTGCGCTTGTCGTAACGTCCACCGAAGGAGAACTGATTGTTGCGTGGCGAGGTGATTTGGCCTGAATTGCTCCAAGTGCTGACGATCAGGTCACCGGAGACCGCACCATCCGTAAAGGCGGCGACCACGTTGTCAGAAGTCGCGGGGAAACTCGAGAGCCCTAGGAGAACGCTGCTCGAGAAACGACTTCCCTCAAGATCCCGTGTCTGGTCATAGCCGGAGCGATAAACGTCCGATCCAATTCCTGGGGAGCGAACCACACGAACGCTGGCATCGAAGTCACTTGCTCCCGGAAGATCCCGGAACTGGAGATTTCCCGTTGCAACCACTGACGAGGTGCTTCTGGCACCGACAAACATTGGAGCGAGGTCTCCAAGGTTGATCCTGCCAGACCAGGTTCCGGTCAGGTTATCAGGGAAATAGCTCTTGATGGTCATGCGGCCGTCCGAAGCCACGGTTGCCGTGCCGATGAACTCTCCAGTCGGGCCAGCAACACCCACAACAGACGACGCGGCAAAGGTGTAATTGCCAAGAATCGTATTGGGGACAGGGTTGATCCGGCTGTATGCGGCCCTACGGAGCTCAAAATACTGAACCGTGGAAGCATTGGACTGGAAGTTGCCTTGAATCTTGAAGTTGAGGCCATCAGGCATCACTTGGAGTGTAGCACCCGTGATTCCAGGCAGGGAGGTCTGGCCGCCCGTGTAGATGCCAGTGAGGCCACTGAACTGACCGCGGAGACTGCCCCGGTTGCCAATTGCGATTTCAGCTCCCGTAAACGAACCCCTGTTGGTGACACTCAAGCTGAGATAGCCGAGGGGGCTGCCAGCAGCATTGAAAACCAAACCGGTGTAGCTGCCGTATACCAACGGATTGGCAAAGTTCGTAGGAGCACCTGGATTCGAGCCGAACGAAGGCACATTGGGATCCGTGTGGGTGACCTTGACCTCGGTGAAGTCGTTGACACCATCGTTGTCGGAGTCCGGGTCATTGGGATTCGTGCCGTAGGTGATGACCTCTTCGTAATCAGTGAGGCCGTCACCATCCGTATCCGCCAGATTGGGATTCGTGAAATGGGTGAACAGTTCGGCGCCATCCAAGAGACCGTCGCCATCGGTATCGATGTTCATCGGGTCATTGACGTCAAGCGGGTTGGTTCCCAACGAGACTTCCACGCCGTCTTTGATTCCGTCGAGGTCAGTGTCCTGAAGCAGCGGATTGGTCAGGGTTGTGCGGACTTCGGTGTAGTCGCTGAGACCATCACCATCCGTGTCGACGAGAGCTGGGTTCGTTCCCAAGGTGGCTTCCTCGGCATTGTCCAGACCATCACCATCGGTATCGGTTCCACGCAGGCGATAAGTCCGGAAGAAAGCCGAACTGGTTGTTGGCTTTTCAACGGTCGTGAAGGACCAGCCAACCGTATCAGGATCGAGCGTGATGTCCGAAGTGGAGAGAACCACGCGACCAGGGCCAGTGCCCGTGGTAGGAAGACCAGGAAGACCATTCAAAACGATGTTGGTGGAAGTGAGCACGAGTCCAACACGATTGTAGTGGCGGATGTCCACCAACGGACGCTGGCCATCAATCCCGGGAGGAGAAAATGCATTGTTCCAAACCACGATTTCAGTGTCCGCGACAAACATCGGGTCGGCCTTGTTGGAAACTGCTGGAAGGAGACTGAAGAAGGCCGGACCACCTGAGTGAAGCCAGATGACATTGTCTCCACGAACGACCACTGCAGAACCGTCGGCGGGATTGAGTGCCTTGACTTCTGAGTTCGCCAGACCGGTGACTCCTGTGGCTGCGGCGCGAACCAAGGAGGCTCCCGAAGATCCACCGATCTTGTAGGTGTTCACCGTTGCCGGTGCCACAAAGGTATAGAAATACTGATCAAAGCCAACACGGGTGACTTTGGGGAAACTCAGTGGCGAGCCCGTCACGCCTGCAATGGCAGTACCTGTGGCTGTGGTGAGATTGCCCGTCGCAGGATTCCGGTTGAGTTCAAAGTAACCGATTGAACCGGATGAAACGTAATAAACGATTCGGACATTTGAAGTGTAGACCACACCACCAATTTCGGAATTCGTAAGAGCGGGAGTCAAAGCATTGGAAGCGATCGAAACCATGACACCCTCGCTGTTCATCCAGAGGAATTCGTAAGCTCCACCCGTGAGGGTATTTCTGAAAAGAACCGAGCCGTCACTGCCCCAGCCGAGCATGCTGACCTGCGGTCCGATCTGGGTGAACGAGTAATTGAGCGCGTCAGCGGATGTCGTCCTGGATACCTGGCTCAAGCGTTGGGCAAGCCCGGAAAATGAGACCCGGTAAGAACGGATAATGACGTTGTCGATCGTGTTGCCAGCGCCCGACTCAGTGACTTGGTTGTCGACGCGCTCCGTCGTGACCAGAAGGAACGATCCCGTCGTCGTGGTCAACTGGGCGGTATCGAGGACCTCCTTGCCCTCCATCGTGATCACACTCTCCGTCAGGAAACCCGAGCTGTCCGCGCGGAACAGGCTGACCTGAAGATCCGCCTTGTTCGGGTAGTAATTATAGTCTGCGAAACGGTTTTTCCAGACGATCAGCTCGTTGTTGCTGACGGCGAGTGGGACGGCCAGCTCCGAGTTCTGAACGATCCGGTAATTGCCACTGGAATCCACCCAGATGAGAAGGCCCGAGGCATCAAGAATGCAGCTCGATCCATCGTCTCCATACTTGTTGAAAGTGATGTTGTTGCCGAATGGGCTGAATGGCGCCGAAATGGAAGCGCTGCTTGACCGCAATAGCTGGGGGTTTTTGTGCTGAGCAGAGGCGGACGTTGCCATCGAGAGGAACGTGAACGCCAAGGCAACTAATCGAAGGGCTTTTCGGTAGACCATGGGGAAACAAGTAGCTTCGACTCGGGGGGCTACAAGGAAAAAAGCGTTTGAAGGGCAAAGCTCGACAGCGAGAATTGCATGATCACCGACCTCCTCTCCGAGACCTCATGAATTGCAGGAATTTCAATCGTAAAACCGATTCCATTTGGGATGCGCAAATGCACGTACAAGAGTCAGATTGACCATTGACAAGGAATAAAACCGCTCTGCTTCTGGACGCTCAGATCCAGAGGCACTTAGCCGTGCCCGCCCGGAAAAAATGCATTGATCATCAATCAAACCGATCCTTTCTGCGCGGCTTATCAGGAAATGTGGAAACGTGCACCCCGCAATCCAGGTTCGAGACGATCGCGGGAGTTGAAACCCGATTTATTTTGAAATCAGCTCCTCGTCAGGTCGGATATGGGGGGGAATCGAGAAGAAATCCGCGAAATAAAAATCCCGGTCGGCACTTTCGGCGCGACCGGGAAATTCTAAACTCGGATGGATCGGCACGAAGTCGGATGCTCCACGCCGGATGAATCTGCTCAGGGAGGTCCGCTGAGGACAAACCGGATGCGATACACCGCAGAGGGTGGTGCGCTAGATTCCAGCAAGCGAATCGTGGTCAGCGGGCTTGCGATGCTGATGGTGGTGACCGTGACAACCGAGCTGGACCAAGCTCCGGCTCCATTTTTCAATGCAATCGGTGTCCATGTCACCATATCGTAACTGCGTTCCAGAACGTACTGGACATCCGAAGGAGGATTCAACGGGAGCGTCATCCTGACAGAACCTGCTCCATCGGGAGTCAGAACCGGGACAGGGGCATTCACAGTGAAGGGGTTCAGTCCCAGTGCGTGCTCGACAAGATTGCTGGTTCCATCCGAATCGGCATCCGCATTCGGCGCGAGAACGGCAGTCGGCAAGACTGAAGCTTCCAAAATATTGCGGAAATAAGGCGTATCGATCAACTGGACTTCGAAGTTCGGAGCCATCAGGAACTCGGTATCTGACTTCTTGAAATTGAGGCCATGGATCGCCAGGACGTTGGCTCCGTCGAGGAGGAGCGACTTAAAGGCACCAAGATCAACCTCGATCGGCACCGCGACATTGGTCGCGAGGCGCTTTGAGGATGCGAGGGTGTTCCACGCAGGAGCTCCGGCAGGAACATTGTTCCGCAGGATTTCAGTGCCATTGAGATACATCACGAATCCATCATCGAACTTCATCTGCAGCTTCAAGCCGCCGACGTAGTTCTTCGAGCGGATCTGGAACGGTACCCGGGTGTAGGTGCTGGTGCCTTTATTGTAGAGCTGCGTCTTGATGTCTGAGCCACCGACCAAAGCCGCTTTGAAGTCCGTCGTGTTGCCGTAACCAATCGCCAGGGGCTTTGAAGCCCAAGCCGCGTCGTTGAACGCAAGATCCCGCCAAGTCGCATCGACCGAGGAATTCGTGGGAACCAACAACTTCGAGGGCGAACCCGTGAAGGCGACTCCGATTTTTCTCACGGACACGTTCAGGGACTGCTCCTTGAACGTGCGGATCTGTCCGTCAGACGCGGAAAGCACGACATTGCAGACACCAGGAGCAAGGAAACGGATCTTGGTCCCGCTGCTGGCAGGACTTTCAATGGTCGCCGCTCCCGAAACAACATCCCAACGAACCTTGGGCGCGGTCGGTACGGGAACGCCATCATCAGAAGCAGCTCCGATCAAATCGCCTTCGAAGGAGAAATACGAGGTCTGTGAACTGACCTCGACCACAGGACCAAGGTTGATGTAATTACGGGGATCGGTGACCGACTCGACCGACACCGTGACCGAGTCCGTGCTCACCGTGCCATTGGAGGTGAGCTGGACTTGGATCGTGTAGAGCCCGGTCTTGTTGAACGAAGCCCGAGTGGCGAGCGAGGTCGCGGGGTAGAAGGTCGTCGTGCCCCCGAGAGGACCGCTCACCTGCTTCCAGAGGACGGTGGACGATGCCGTGATACCAGGCGCGGTTGCATTGAGGAAAATGCCATTGCCTTCACGGATGCTCAGCCCGTCAGGGACCGGCTCGGTGATCGTGGCGATTCCAGCGCCCAGGCCGGGGACCGTTCCGGAGAGACCGTAGGGTCCTACAGATCCGTACTTGCTGTAACCACCGGTGTCATAAGTCCCTTCAGCGGCACCCTCGATTTTCAGGGTGTAAGAACCCGCCGCGATGTACTGATTGATGGAACAGGCAAGGCTGGGTGCGGGATTATTGGTGGCCAACTGGTTGCCTGCGGAGTCAAAGAGGGTCAGCTGGGCATTCAAATTGGGACTGGTGGACGGCGACTTTACCGACAGTTGGCAGTTTCCACCGGTGGTGGTGAACGAGAAGTAGTCAACATCCGTGTTGGTGGTGATCAGTCCACTCTGAACAACACCTCCCAAACTATTCTTCCCGAGATTGGTCGCGGTGGTTGCGGTGTTGCCGTAGTCATCGGCGATGTAGCCGATTCCATTTCTTGCTGAGGAGATGATCGCGAGATCGTCTTCCTGGTTGGTTGCGCCGGTGTAGTCACCATTCGACCACTGGACGACGCTGATTCCGTAGGGCGCACCCATGATCGGGCCCCACGCGCCATTCCCGCCGGCACCGTAGTATTCTGCGGATCCCAATCCGTCGTGAAGAAGGCCGAATGTGTGACCCACCTCGTGGCTGCCTGCGAGTGCCGCGCTATTCTCGCCGGTGTTGAACACCCAGCAAGGATCATCGGATCCGTCGCTCCAGGAGTTCAGATAAGCCACACCGCCCACAAAGGCTGAATACCAGGACTGATCGGGAGTGAAGATGACCCGCTTGCGGCGGGTGGCCGTGTAGGAGTTGTAGACAGCCTCGCTGGTGGTCACCGTCACGCTGAACGGCGCGAAATCCTCTGAAATCACCCTCCAGATGCCATTGATCTGGGCATCGGTGAAGCCAGGCGCTGGAGAGTTGATGACCGGAGTCCGGCTTCCGGTGTTCCAACGGGTCCCGGAGGTGACCTGGCCGTCCATGTCCAGAAGAATGCAGCCCTTCGCACCTGGCCGACTATTTAAAACAGGGATCGCAACTGGGGCTCTGGCTGGTGGTGCTGTGGTTCCTGGAGACGCAAAAGGTATCCCTGCGACCAATTTGTCATCCTCATCGACACTGGAACAAATGACGCGGGTCTGCGGAAGTCGGGTCAACACCGGTGATTTGATCGAACCGGACCAACGATACATGGACAAGGCTTCCTTCGGATTCAGATCCGCGAACAATGAGCCCTTGGCATCCACGCGGACATGCAGCGTAGCGTCGGGTTTGGAAAACGCGAGTCCCACCACTTTGGTGCCATCCTTAGAGGAGTTCTTCAAGATCACCTTCCCGATCATCGGCTCACCGGATCCCAGGTTCATCTCCACTTTCTCACCGATCTCCTTGCTCAGGAAGTCCGCAGGATTCTGGCCGTTCCAGGCAATTCCATCCCAAAGGGAGGCGTGATCCGCGACTGGAATGCGTTGGAGAACCACATCCGGACTGGAGTCATCCATTTTCGAGGCTCGAGCCTCGCAAATGGAATGGTCATGAGCTTTTAACCGGGCGAGGCCGTTACCGGTCGCCGGAGAACTTGTCTGGGTCGCATTCCTGGGAGTCAGGAAGAACACCGCGAGCCCGACGATGGCCGCCGGAATGAGGATTTTATAGAAACGGGGTTTCATTGTTCGGATCGAAGTTAAGGACTGGGCTCAAGCTGGCAAGCTACAAAGAACCCGATGGCAAAATGACCTGTGGGATGGAAATGCTGGAATCGGGTTGGTCCGGCCCCAATCGGAAATCAGGATCACCTCAACCCTCTGAGCAGGAGCTCGGCGTTGGTCTTGGTGGCGCGCAAATTGGTCATGAGCGTCTCGATCGCATCGCCTACCGGCAGTTGGGCGAGCTGGCGGCGGATGTCGAGGACACGCACGAATTCTTCAGGATGATAGAGCCGGTCATCATTGCGGGTGCCCGACTGTGGGATGTGGATCGCCGGAAAGACCCGACGCTCGGCGAGTTCACGGTCCAGCTTCACCTCCATGTTGCCCTTGCCCTTGAATTCCTCGAAAATCACGTCGTCCATCCGGCTTTCCGTCTCCACCAGGGCCGTGGCCAGAATCGTCAGGCTGCCTCCGTCCTCGATGTTGCGCGCCGCGCCGAAAAACTTGCCGGACTTCTGAAGCGCGGCGGGACTGATTCCGCCGGAGCCGATCGGACCTCCCTGCATCGAGGAATTATGGCCTCGCGCAAGGCGGGTGAGGCTGTCGAGCAGCAGGATCACATCCTTGCCACCTTCCACCAGACGCTTGGCACGCTCCAAAACCAGATCCGCCACCTGGGCGTGACGCCGCGGGGCTTCGTCAAAGGTTGAGGCGAAGACCTCCGCGCCCACGGTTTCCTCGAAGTCGGTCACCTCCTCAGGACGCTCGTCGAGCAACAGGATCACCAACATGGCCTCCGGGTGGTTCTTCCGAATCGCCTTGGCGATCTGCTTCAAAAGGATCGTTTTCCCTCCACGCGGCGGAGCGACGATCAGACCGCGCTGCCCCTTTCCGAGTGGTGCGACCAGATCCAACACGCGGACGCTCAGGAACTCCGGTCCATCCCCTTCCAGAATGATGCGCTTGTCCGGAAACAAGGGGGTCAGTCGCTCGAACTCCGTCGGAGCCTGATAGGACTCGGCCGGCTCATCCTCCACTGAAATGGCCGCCACCGCCGTCAGATACTTTTCGCGATCCCGTGGCCCGCGCGCCCTCACCCGCAGGCGCTGGCCGGTGCGCAGCCCGAGTTCACGGACCATGTGGTTCGGAAGCTGGATGTCATCCGGCGACGGTTTGAAACTCCGGGCAGCATCGCGCAGCAGGGCCCAGTTGTCCTTGGTGAGCTCCAGCACCCCTTCCCCGATCAGCTCCACTCCCTCACGGCTGTAGAAATTCAAAAGTTCGAAGGTCAGCTCACTTTTCGAAAGTCCGCCGGGAATGCGCAGCGGTGTGGCTTCCACCATCAACTGCAGCTCGGAAAGAGATTTCAAGCGGAACGCATTGATATTGATCGAGGCCGGAAGTGGAGACGTCGTCACCTCGGAGACTGCGGCAGCGGGTTCGACCGTGGCATCTGCGACGGAATCGGAATCGTTGGAATTCATCATGGGATGGAAAGGGATAAGCGGCGGACCTGGCGGCGGAGCACGCTGAGCGGGCCCTCATTCCAGAAGACCACATCGGCCCGCCTGATCTTGTCATCAAGTGGAAGCTGCGCGTTCAGGATGGAGTCGATCAGACCATCATCAAAGCCATTTCGGGCCTTCAATCTGCTCACCTGGGTGGCGCGGGTGGTGGCTGATATCAAACTCCGCTCCTGACCGAAATTGAAATTCTTTTCAAACAGCAGCGGGATGTCAGCCAGAAATATCGTCGCGCCATCTTTGGCCGCCAGCTGTCTCGACGCAAGACAATCCTCGCGGACCCTCGGATGCAGCAGGCCTTCCAGGAGCGCGCGGGCCTCCGGATTGGAAAACACCACAGTCCTCAAAACCCCGCGATCCACCGCGCCGAGCGGTGTCAGCGTCTCCGGCCCGAACAAGCGGCTCACCTCGGCGGCCACCCCGGCATCCTCCTCCAGCAGCGCCCGGACACAGGCGTCACTGTCGAACACCCTCACTCCCGGAATCTCCTCTGAAATCAACTGGCACAGGGTGGACTTCCCTGTCGCGATCCCCCCGGTGAGTGCATAGGTAAGCATGGCTGAAAATGGCTGTAGGCGTTGCCCCGGCAACTTCCGGATTGAGGCAGCTTCACCCGCCTCCATCAACAAAAACGGGCGGAGGATCACTCCTCCGCCCGCTCTCAGAATCAAAACAATCTCCGGATTACGGAGGCGGCAGAACCATTCCGTCGACCGGGGCGATGTCACCACCACCGATCGGAGCGGCGACCGCGCCTGGAACCGTGGTTCCGGCATCGGGTCCGCGGAGCGGACGACCAGTGGCATCGATGATCTGCGCCGTGACGAAGATGATCAGGTTGCTCTTGATCCGGTTTTCCGCCTTCGACTGGAACAGGCGACCAATGATCGGGATGTCACCGAGAATCGGCACCTTGTCCTCAACGTTCTGCACGTCCTCACGCATCAGGCCACCGACGGCGACGGTGTAGCCGTCATAGATGGTGAGCGAGGTGTTGACGCGGCGGCTCGAGAAGACCGGCATTTCAATGCGGTTCTCGGTGATCGTCACCGTCGTCGGGTTGCCAAGGGCATCCGTGGAGGGCGATTGGATCGGGCTGCCGTAGTTGATGAAGCCTTCGAATTCGACGATTTCCGGAACGAAGCGGAGGTCGATCACGAAATCGTTGTCACCGATGGTCGGTTCGATTTCGAGGGTGACACCGGTGTTGCGGGTTTCGAACGCGGTCGGAGTCGCCGGAGTGACCGGGAAGATACCGCCGGTCTGTGCGCCGGTGATCGGGTTCGTGCTGCCACCGTTGGCACCCACCGAGTTTGGAAGTTCCGGGGGTTCGTATTCGGTCGGGTAGATGAATTCGCGGATGATCTCGATGGTCGCCTTCTGTCCGGAACGGGCCGTGACGCTCGGGGCGGTCATCAGGTCGGTGCCCTTCTTCTGGGCCAGTCCACGCATGATCATCTGGACTTCGCTGGCGCCGAAGACGCCGGTGAGGGTCAGGATGCCCGGGGCCACGCTGGAAGACTGCGAGCTGCGGTTCGGGTTGTTCAGGACGGAGTCGATGCTGTTGCGGTTGATCGCGGCATCACCACTGCGAAGACCGCCGGTGAGGATGTTGGTCACGTTCTGACCGAGCGAACCTGGACCTGTGGGAACACCATTGATGGTGTTGCCTCCCACCGGGCTGAGGAAATCCGCATTGGTGCGGGTGCTGCCGCTGCCGATCGTGCCACCACCGAGGAAGCCGTCGCCGCCGAGACCGAAGGGGGAAACGATCCAGTCGAAGCCGAGCTCGTCGCTGTTCTCCTGGGAGATCTTGACGAACTTCGTGGTGATCTTGACCTGCTTCGGAGTCTTGCCCTTGAAGGAGTCCACGAGCTGCTCGATCTTGTCGAGTTCCGTCGGAGTGTTCGTTACAAGGAGGACACCGGTGCTGCTGAGGCTGGCCGAGCTACCAGCAGCGAAGGACACGCCAGCGCCCTTGAGGAGTTCAGTGATCGGCTTGCGGGCGATCAACTTGGCTGGGCCACTGGAGCCATCGGCACCGGCTCCAGCGAAGGGATCCACTTCAGCGCCACCACCACCGCCTTCGGCACCACCGCCGAGATTGGATGCAAAGTCCGGTGGGACATTGAAGGTCCGGGTGAAGAGATCTTCGGTCGTTTCGGTCTGTGGGACCAGCGTCACAGCAAACTCGTCGACCTTGTAACGGAGCTTGGTCTTGTCACAAATGTACTTAAGGGCAACGGCCAGCGGCACATTGCGCAGACGCAGCTCGTCGATGCGGAGCGCGCCTGGCTGGACACCACCACCGAGCGGTGCGGCGGCACCTGGGTCCAGTCCGGCATCCGGAGCACCTGGCCCACCCGCCTTGGGACGGCGGATGACGAAGTTCACGCCCTTGCTGGCTGGATTGATCTCGGTGATGTCGAGTTCGGAGGCACGAAGGCGAAGGAAGTCGATGGCTTCTTCAACTGTCGTATCCTCGAAGTTGATCTGCGGAATGATGATCCGGCGGAGCTTCTCAGTGATGTAGCCAACGCCGCGCTCATTGCCGGACAGGGTCGGAGCATCAGGGAGGGAAGGAGCATCGGCCGGAATGGAAAGTTCCCATGCCTTATCGACCTCCATGAGCATCTGGGCCCGGGCCTGATCGTAGGCGGCGCGATAGTAATCGGACTTGGCGCTGGCGAGCCTTTCCAACCAACGACGGGCAGCCGAGTTGTAGGGGTCGATGCGGAGGACGTTTTCGAAGTCGCGCTTGGCGGCGTCGAACTTGCCGAGATTGTAATTGCCCTCACCCGTG
>JANOBS010000334.1:0-2070 GCA_031411755.1 Luteolibacter sp.
CCTGCGGCCACGCCTCAGCACACCGAAACCGCCTGCGCCGTCTGAACCGGAAGCCATCAAAGGGAACATACACATGTGTGTATGCTACCTATGCTACGGGAGCCAGCAGCCCGAGACGCCCATCCATTGACCGCTTACGTTCGGCCGGAATACGGCCTCGACCCGGGGCTACTGGCTGCGATCCCTACCGGGATCAAGAATCGAACTTCTGTAACCCAATCCTTAACGGCATTGCCCTGAAGGGCGGAACTACGAACGAAGATCCAGTATCCTGACCTCATCGGCCTGCATCAGGCGCTCCAGTCCATTCGCCCCGGAAAGCAGCAGTTCCCCACCCGCGCCGATGCCTTCACAGAACCCGATCCGCGGTCCGTCCGCGGCATTCAGGGAAAGCCGGTGGCCTGTTAGAACGCAGCGGCTGCGGACCGCGTCGAGCAACAGCGCATAGCCGCGATCAATCTGGTGGCGACGGATTTCCAGACGCCGGAGGATCGAGGCGAGCACACCGGCACGTTCGCTCGGTTCGCCGGTTTCGAGCAAAAGCGAGGTCGCCGTGTCCGCGAGTTCATCGGGAAACGAGGGAACATTCACGTTCACCCCGATGCCGATGATGGCGAAATCACTGCCCGCCTCCACCAGCACACCGCAGAACTATTTCCCGTCGATCCAGACATCGTTCGGCCACTTGATGCCGGTGACGACGCCTTGGAGCTCCAAGGCTTCCGCCACTGCCAGGCCGGCGGCCAGCGCCAGCCTCGGCCACAGGGCCTTCGGCTCCTCGGGCCGCACTAGCACGGAAAACGCCAGCGCCTGCCCCGGTGGACACACCCAGGCCGCTCCGCGTCTGCCACGTCCGGCGGTTTGCTTGTCCGCGAGAACGACGGTGCCATCCGCTGCCGCCGCGAGGGCGAGCCGACGGATTTCATCGTTGGTCGAGTCCACCTCCTCGCGGACGAAAAGCCGCATCGAATCCGGCAACATCGGCCCGATCGAGGAAAACTCAGCCGCCGGGTTCATTCAGAGCAGCGGGATGAAATCGAGCCCGATGTCGAGCGCCGGGGCCGAGTGGGTCAGCGCACCGACCGAGATGAAATCCACGCCGGTCAGGGCGATGTCGCGAATGGTGGCCAGCGTGACGCCGCCGCTTGCTTCGAAATACGGGCGACCCCGATCTCCGCGCAGGACGATGGCGGCCTCGAGCTGCTCCAGCGACATGTTGTCGAGCAGGATGTGGTCGACGCCTTCCAGTTTCAGAAACTCCTCGACCTGCTCCAGGCGGTCCGCCTCCAGCTCGATCTCGACCTTTGGCCGCTCGCTTTTCAACAGTAGGATCGCCGCTTGAAGGGCCTCCAGGGAACCATCGGCGACCAAGTGGTTGTCCTTCACCATCGCCCGATCGTAGAGGCCCATCCGGTGATTGGCACCGCCGCCATCGAGCACTGCCTGCTTTTCCAACAAACGGTAGCCCGGCGTGGTCTTGCGGGTATCAAGCACCGCAGCCTGCGTGCCGACGAGTTCATCGGCATACAACCGGGTCAGCGAGGCCACGCCGCTGAGACGCTGGAGGAAATTGAGCGCCGTGCGTTCGGCGGTGAGGATCGAGCGGGCGGAGCCGGAGACACAGATCATCATCGCGCCTCCAGAGACACGGCTTCCATCCGGGACCATCACTTCGACCTCCAGCGTGGGATCGACGGTGAGGAAGACCTGTCGCGCCACCTCCGTGCCGGAAATGATCCCCTCCTTCCGCGCCGCCACAAAGGCCCGGGCCCGACGGTCGGCGGAGACAAAATACGACGAAGTCACATCGCCCGTACCGATGTCTTCGGCGAGCGCAAGGTCAATCAAGGTGCGGGTGGCAGCTTCCACGAAGCGGACTCTAACGCAGGCCCCTCACTTTGGGCAAACATTCGCTGAAACGCTTTCCGAAAACAACAGCGACAGCAGAACCTCGAACGCTGCTCAGCTTGAAACCATGGAGCCGGGACATTTCTGTCCCAAGGCAAATCTCTTGCGGCAGGAACGTCTAGGCCTGGCAACCCGTTACCGGGAGCGACCCTCCGATTCAGG
>JANOBS010000335.1:0-2002 GCA_031411755.1 Luteolibacter sp.
GGATCTTCGGCGGCGGGCTGGCGATCGATGACGCCATCCCATTCGCTGACCTCGATTCTTGAAAGGGTCAGAGGCGTCGAGTCATCGGCGATGAAATGCAGCCCTCCGCCCATGGCTCCTTCCTTGAAATCCGCATCGTTCCAGATGGCCACCGAGCGTCCATCGACGATGAAGTTGAAGACGCCCTTCTTGCGGTCGACGCAGAGTTCCACCCGCGCTTTCTCATTCTCGCTGAATTCCGGGACGTTGACCGTCTGGCCGAGGATGTTGGTGCCGCCTCCGCCATTCGTGCTCCAACGCTTCCGCAGGTAAACGTATTTGCGCTGAATGATCAGGTCGTAGGCGTTCGAGGGCTCCTTGGTGGAGATGTCGTCGGAGCAGACGATGATGCGTGCACGCAGGGAAGAACGCCAGGAGAGATCGAAGGAGACCCGGCTCGACGCAGGCATTTTCACGTCACGGGCGATCTGGCCGGGTCCGTTGGACTTGAAGCGACCGGTCTCAAAGGTCCAGGCGGATTCCTCTTCGATGCGCTTCCATCCATCGAGTCCGTCGGGTCCCTGATAGACGAGCTTCGGGCGATCGATGATTTTCACGGATTCGACCATGGGTCGCGTCAGCGTCAGTTTGCCGGCGTACCAGGTATCCAGCTCGATGGCCTGATCACTGACGGAGGAAAGTTGGCCACGCAGCGAGTCTCCGTTGGTGAGGGAGACGACGGCTTCACAGACTTCCTTGGTTTCGTGGACTTTTGGCGTCTGGTTGATCTCCAGCACCTGCTTCATGAAGAAGGGCGCGGGTTTTTCCAACTGCGGGGAATCCCAGCGGATGAGGTCCTTTTCGATTGAGGAAACCTCGCCGGGGAGCTGGTTCTGGTTGAAGAACCGGATCATGCCGGCTCCGGTGGCCGAGTGGACAGCCGGAGTGGAGAGGATCAGGCAGAAGAGCAGGGAGCGCGGGTTCATTCCTCGGGCTTGGGGTCGGAAGGTTTGGGCGCTTGTTCGATCGAGAGGACCGAGGACCGCTTCATTGGAAGCAGGCCGAGCAGGGGATGGCGGACTTGCAGGCTGTCACCGGAGAAGGAGCACTGGTCGATGCGGATTTGTCCTCCGTCGCGAAGCTTGAGGAGCAGCGTGGCGGGGGCTGCCTCGGCAGGTGCCGGGTTGTCGGCGAAGAAGACGGTGGAGACGCGCTTCGCCGGGATGCTCATGACCTTTTCGAGCAGCGGGCTCTTGAACAAAAGCGTAGCTTCGGAGTTGTCCCCGAGGGTGAGCGACTCCAGACGGCCGCTGTAGCGATCCCCTTCGGAGTCGATGAGCGAGTCGGACTTCCTGTCGCCGCGCTCCTCGGTGCGGTGGCGGTCGCCGGTGGCATCCCAGGACATCACGCGGAAATCGGAAATACGTTGTTCGCTGTCGTTGCCGGCATTGGACTCGAAGCTGATGCCGCCACCCTTCGGCGCGGCAGCGGGATCGTTGAAGCGGCCTTCCAGGTTTCCATTGAGATAAAGCCAGATCATCGACTGGGTGCGGTCGACACGGACTTCGACTTCCATCTGGGAATCAGGAAACGAATCAGGGCGACGGCTGAGGTTGACGAAGGGGACATAAGAGCGCCCGGTGCTGTTCTGGCGTTGGAGGGCGAAACCGGCGTTGTTGAACTGCATGAAGTAGCGGTCGACCGGGCCGACTCTGGCTTCGAGTGGATCGGAAAAGAAGATCCGGAGGTTCGGCATGTTTTTCCAGGAAATGCGGAAGTGCAGGATGAACTGGTCGGGCAGGTCGAACTTCCGGGAGAGGGTTCCGTTGGCTCCTGAAACGAAGGCACCGTCCTTGAGTTTCCATGTTTTCGTGCTCCAGCCATCCAGGTCATTGGCGGTCGCATAGATGGTGTTCTGTGAGACGATTCCAAGCTCCAGTGAGCCGAGGGCGTTGCGCGGAATCTTCAGGTCGTTGCTGAAGACCGTGCTGACGGTCAGCGAGTCGGCATCGAGCGCCTTCAG
>JANOBS010000336.1:0-12130 GCA_031411755.1 Luteolibacter sp.
GTCGGGATGAGTCTGGATCCAGGCGTGCTCGATTTGCAGAACAAGGTCGTCTCCCAGTTTGGGCAGTGTGCGGGCCATGCACGAAGACTCCAGTAATCCACCCTGATATTAAAGTCAAAAAGCTAGAAATCTTTGGTATGACACATCAAGACGATTGATAGACGAGGGAACCAGCCGAGGTAGATCAAAGGCCTGCTGTGCTGAGCGCATAAAAATCAGCCACTCGCCCCAAGAAGTTCCGCAGAAAGTCCGATGAGAAGAGCCCGATTGATCGCTGCCTTATTCATTGCAAGCCTGCGCACCTGCCTTGCCGAATCTGCAGCGGCGGATGAAAAGAAGAGTCCGGAAGCCCCATTTCGGATTTCGGCCGAAAGCCAAGCGCTTCTGGAGCGCTGCTGCCTCACCTGCCACGACGAGGAATCGCAGAAGGGGGATATCCGACTAGATAACCTTGCCGAACTGGAGCTCCCAAAGCGCTTGGATCTCCTGAACCGGATGCAGGAGCAAATCTACTTCCAGAACATGCCGCCAAAGCAGAAGCGGCAACCAAGTCCGGAAGAGCGGAAATCCATCCTTACAACACTATCGGCTGAACTGGGCGCTCACCACGCCTCGACCTTGGAGGATAAACTGCAGAAACCCGAGTTCGGCAACTACATCGATCACGAAAAACTGTTCTCCGGCGAGTACAAGAGTCTGCCCGGATTCACCTACGACCGTCGCTGGCTGATCAGCGAATACATCTTCAACGCGAAATTCCAGCGGATGCTGGAGAACACCACCATCGGCAAATCAAACGGCCAGAAAATATCGATTGTAGGTGGCAACAAGTTCCAAACCCTGAGCCTGACCAACCCCTTTCTTCTGCCGAATGTGTCCGGCGTCAGATACTACGCCAACGAGGATCTCACCGGTGGCCATTTGTCGAGCATGCTGACGAATGCCCAGAAAACGTCGGAATACATCACCAACGATCTGGTGAAGCGTAAAAACAGCAAGTATTTGCCTGCCATCAATCAGATCATGGCATTGGAGGACCGGCATCAGGCGACCTTGACCTCGCGTCGTGTATTTCTCGAAAGCTTCATCGCCGCAGTCTGCGACGAGATTTATGGCAACAGCAACGAGTCACTGCTCCCGACCTTCACTCCGGTGGAGCTCAAGGCGATCGAGGCACCGCCAAAGGGAGAGATCTACAAGAAGGCACCGTTTCAGGTTGCCCAGAACATGCTGAAGGACCTTGAGGGCGACAACACCGTCTACCAACTTCTGCTGGATCCTCAGCACGCGAAAAAGTCCGATGAGGAATTCCGGAAATTGTGTGAGCACACATGGTTCTACTTCGGCGATCATGAGCGGAAAGTCCAGGGACGCATGACGATCCTCCGCGATTACTTGCCTGAGCTCCGCGAACTCGTGATCAAGGATCAGCGAAAGATCAAGCCGCTGCCCTACAAGCCGCTGGATGTGGCTGAAATGGAAGTGGTCCGCGCATCGATCACGAAGAATCGCAAGAAAGGCGATCACTATACGGCAATCATTGAGAAGTGCATGACCGGCTGGGAGCAGGAATTTGAGCGGGAACGCATTGCCGCGGGACTGCCGTCCGACAAGCTCCTCTCGGATCTTGTTGATCAACTGTGTGTCCAAATCCTGGAACGATCTCCCGATGCCGCAGAGACGACGGAGTATCTCGGGGTCGCGAAGGCCTATGTGGCAAAACTCGGAAAGCTGAAGGCCATCCAGAAGCTCATTCAAACCTTCATTCTTTCGAGTGAGTTCGCCTACCGCCAGGAATTCGGCACCGGTCCAGCGGACGAACAGGGTCGGCGAATGCTTTCGCCACGCGATGCTGCCTACGCGCTTGCCTATGCCCTGACGGATCAAAGCCCCGATCAGGGGCTCGTGCAGGCTGCAGAAACCGGCAAGCTCTCAACCCGCGAGGACTACAAGCGGGAGGTGCTGCGGCTTTTGAAGAAGCGGGATACGCACTACCTCATTGATCCGATCCTGGCCGACAAAAACTACCAGGACAACACCACCGATACCGCCATCCGCAAGTTGAGGTTCTTCCGCGAGTTTTTCGGATACCCCGCCGCGCTGACTATTTTCAAGGATGAGAAGCGCTTCGGCGGGGACAGGCTCGACGATGCGACCTGCCGTCTCGTCAATGAAGCGGACCGCACGGTTGAACACATTTTGAAGAAGGATCAGAACGTCTTCGAGGAGTTGCTGAGCACCGATGAGTTCTATCTTTACCACGATGGCGACAATGCGCGGATGCAGGCCGCCTCAGACAGGATCAAGGCCATCTACGCTCACTTCAAGGATCTCAACTGGAGGAAATTCACCAACGAAGACCTGCTGAAACACGGCGACTTCTTGAGAGAGGTGAAGATGCGCGGCGTCAACCCCGACAACATGGAGGCGAGAAACCGTCAGGGAAACACCTTGCAGCTCTTCAAGTTGTCCATGGAAAGCATTACCGCCCGCTTGGACAAAGGGCAGAAGGAGGCAGCTCCCTTCGACCTGTATCGCGGCTACGGCTACGATTTCATGGTCGGTTACAATGTTTCCAAGTTCTACGACATCCCAATGGACAACTGGGACTACCAAACCATCCAACCGGCCAAAGTCGCCGATCGGAAGGGTTTGCTCACCCATCCCGCCTGGCTGATTGCCCATGCCAAGAACACGGAGACGGATCCCGTGCATCGTGGCAAATGGGTGCGTGAAAAACTGCTCGCCGGCACCATTCCCGACGTGCCGATCAGCGTCGATGCCGTCATTCCGGAAGACCACAACCGGATCCTGCGCGACCGCCTGGCGGGTGCGACCGAAACCACCTACTGCTGGAAGTGCCACGAAGGCATGAATCCGCTCGGCTACGCATTTGAGACCTATGACGACTTCGGCCGATTCCGGTCGGAGGAATCTCTGGAGTATCCGGACAAGCTCATCAAGAAAAGCCCGGACACGGGCACGCTGTTGAGTGATACTCGGGATATTTACAAGACACTGCGGGTCAATTCAACGGGATACCTGAAAGGGACGGGAGACGAGTCATTGGATGGAGAGGTAAAGGATGCGGTTGACCTGGCTGAGCGCCTCGCGAAATCGCGTCGGGTCCGTCAGTCGATCATCCGCTACGCCTTCCGGTATTTCATGGGCCGAAACGAGTTCCTTTCCGATTCAAAAACCCTGATCGATGCGGAGCAGGCCTATGCGGAAAGCGGCGGCAGCTTCGATGCTGTAATTGTATCGCTCCTCACCTCGGATTCATTTATTTATCGCAAAGCCATCGAGAACTAGTCCCATGAACACCAGAAGAGATTTCCTCAAAACATCAGTGCTGGGAGCCGGCGCGATGGCCTTGGCTCCATCCTTCAATCAGTTGTTCGCCGCTCCTGGCAGCGCCGGGATTCCGAAGCGCTTCATCTTCATCCGGAAATCAAGTGGCATCAGCCCCTTGGAGACGGCCCTCCGCAATTTTTCAGACAAGGACAGGGTGCTCGATGAAAGCAAGCAGCCTCTCGAAGTGGATCTGGACAAGCATGAGCTGCCGAAATGGCTTCGGGGCTTGGACGCGCACAAGGAGCACATGACCATCCTGCAAGGGCTCTCGGCCAAGATGAGTGAGAACGTTCACTATTCATTCTCGTCGGTCATGGGGTGCTTCAAATCCAATCGAAACACCCTGAGCGCGATCAAGCGGACGACGATTGATTTCGAGCTCGCCAAGCTGTTTCCATCCCCGTTCGGGCATGTCGAGCTGTCATTCGCCGGAGGTCGGTCGGGCATTGTCTCCGGATTTTCCGCACCGGCACCGCAGACGCGGAACTACTGCTACGCGGACCCGGATACCGCACGGAGCGAACTTTTCAAATCCGTTCTGAATCCGGAAGCCGTGAATTCCGACAATGACATGCTGTCGTTCCTTCAGAGCAAGGAGGGAATGAAAGCCAGTGGAATCAAAGGTCACGAAATGGAGCGCCAGGAATCGCAGATCGAATCGATCGAGGCGATCCGCGAGCGAAACAAGAAGCTGATCACGCTTTCCGGGTCGCTTGCCAAGTTCCTGCCCGAACTTGATCCAGTCCATGCGGATGGTGGAGTCAACGCGAGCACCCCCGAGAAACAGGCCGCCATGACGGACGTGCTGATCGCCGCTTTGAAGGCCGGTCTGACCAACGTCGTGACCTACACGATCGATGATCTCGGTACGCCGATCACCGGGCTGCCGGGAAATGAAACGGATCGTGTGGGCATTCATCCGTTGGGGCATGATGAAGCCTTCGGCGGGGTGCCTGCGTGGATGACCCGGGAGCAGATCCGGATCAGTCACATGAATCAGGTCAGGACCATTGTCGAAAAGCTCAAGCAGGCCCCTGAAGGAAATGGCACCATGTTCGACAATACGATGATCATGTACTTTCCGGAGAACGGAGAAACCCACCATGGCATCGGGATTGAATCCCCTTTTCTCATCATGGCTGGCAACAACTGCAATCTGGACATCGCAGGCCGTTACATCCGGCTTCCCTTCCTTGGCAACGAGGGTCACAAAACCCTGGGAAATTGGTACACCACGCTTCTCAACGCTCACGGAAATCCGATCGAGCATTACGGAGATCTCGACCTGGAAATGGCGCGCAAAAAGCTCCCCCAGACGGGTGCAATCAAGCAGTTGATGGGCTGAACGTGCCCTGTGTAAGGCGCCTACGCCGACACACGCGATTTTGACCTTGAATTGAAGCGGTAGGCTGTCAGAGACTGCCGGTTACCTTCAATGATGATTTATAGTCTGGAATGTCGTCTATAGCGGCGCACTCCGACTTCATGAGTCTTGAAATCCCAATCTTATCTTGGTCGGACTTCAGGGTCCAACGCAGGATCAAGGATTGATCGCTTGCTGGCATCCCTAAACCCCAATCAATGAAAAGGAAACTGGTTTCACTGGCCTCCGCGATGCTTGTCGGCGCGCTGATCTGGCTCATTTCCGTCCAGACTTCGCCAAAATCGGGACAGGCCTCGCCGGAAGCAGCTGGATCGCCCGTAGTTCCGTCCATTTCGAGGATCAGGCCGGATTCAAGGCCGGCACTGGAAGCGCCAACTGCTCCAAGCGCCACGGTTCATCCAGACCAAGTGCTACCGCAGTCCGCCTCGCCGATCACGGAATTCCGCGATTGGGCAAAGACCTACCTCGCTACCCCAGAAGGCCTGCGCAGGGCCATGCTGTCTGAAGGAACAGAGCGCGCGAAAGCCCATACTCTGGCAATCGCGGAGATGATCCGCCGCGATCCGCAGCAGGCGATCGCAAATGCCGTGCCGATGGTGATCCGGCAGGACTTGCCGGAAAGCATCGTCAGTCTGCTGGAGCAGCGCGTCAGCATGAAGGCCTCGCTCAATGTTTATGGAAACGTCCCGCTTCCAGGGGCCGAGGCTTCGCCGGACTTTGAGCCTTACACCCGCTCGGTCACCAAGGAGGACGGCAGCCAATGGAATGCGTTCGTTTACGGAAGGCGCGCCTCGCAGCGGACCCTTTCCGCGGCATCCATCAACGGGATCTCGGTCGGAAAGGACATGGCGGTGGCCGATTCGCCCCTGCGCCAGCTTGAATCCGGTGAGCGCCCCAATCCCGAGGGTCGCGAGATTGTCGAGACCTGTCCCGTGTCGAAAAAGGAAACTGCGGTCGAAAGAAATCCTGCCGGGGAGCTACCTGCGGTCACTGAGGAAACCCCCGCATTCGAAACCGCGCAACGCATCGTCTACATTTGCTCGGGTGGTCATATCGAACAGGTGGTCGAGGAGCTTTCGGCCGAGGAGGAACGTGAGCATTGGGCTTCACAAGGAGCCTATCTGAATGCCGGCGCTGGTTCCGGAGCCCCCACCAGTCCGCTGGGGACGATCCCGGGAAGCACCACCACCGGCCGGCGCACCTTCCTCTACATCCGCGCCACCTTTCCGGACCACCTGATCGATCCACAGTCGGATGCCGAATGCCATGACGCCCTCCGGCAGATGGCGGACTACATTTCCCAGACCAGCTACGGCCGCTGCTACTTCACCTACGCGGTCCCCCCTCTGATCGTTCTGCCCTATCCGGAAAGTTGGTATCTCCAGTACCAGGCTGACGGGTCGGCTGCCGACACACTTATTCAGAACCAGGCCCGCACAATCGCCAAGTCTTTGGGCTATGACTACCTTGCCTATGACCTGGATGCCGTGCGCTGGAATGGCTCCGTGGGCAGCTATGGCGGTTCGGCCTCGGTCGGCGGCCGAGGGATGCGCCTGAAGACAAATGCCGTGGGCACCTTCTGCCACGAGCTCGGTCACAACCTCGGCGTCTGGCACGCGAACTACTGGCGCACCACGCCGCCGAGCCTGATCGGTCCCGGCAACAACCTCGAGTATGGGAATTCGTTCGACCTGATGGGCAACAGCGGCTCCATGGGCCAGTACACCGCGCACTTCAAAAATATCCTGAGCTGGCTGCCGACCGAGACCCACTGGACCGTCAACAGCCCCGGAACCTACCGGCTCTACCAATTCGATTCATCCATCGCGGAGCCATCCTACCGCTACGCGCTGCGGATCCAGAAGGACGCGGAACGCGAGTACTGGGCCGAGTTCCGCCAGCGCCTGAGCACCAACACCGGCTTTATGAACGGCCTGATGATGACCTGGGATGGCTGGGGTCAGGGAAATATCGGCGGTTCCGGCGGTGCGCCTCCGAATGGCAGTAACAAAGGGGCTCAACTACTCGACATGACGCCCGGCTCCTTCGGCAACGGCATCACCGACACCCGCAACGACTCCGCACTCTGGGTGGGCCGCACGTTCAGCGATGAGGATGCCAAGATCCACATCACACCGGTGACCAAGAATGCGTCCACCGTGCCTCCCTCCATGGACGTTTATGTCTCCCTGGGAGACATCCCCGGCAACCTCGCTCCCACCCTTTCCATCAGCGCCAGCAACGCGACCCCGGCCGTCAATGGCAGCATCACCCTGACGGCAACCGCCTCCGATCCCAATGGCGATCCACTCGCCTACGCCTGGGTCTTCAACGACGGGACCTACTCGACCAACAACACCGCGGTGCAAACCAAGTCCTGGAGCACCGCCGGTCACTATCAGGTGCTCTGCACCGCCAGCGACATGAAGGGCAAGCGCACAACACGCTCCATCCTGATCACCGTCGGCACGCCGACCACCTTCACCGTCAGCGGCAATGTCACCGGCCCGGATGCGTTGCCCCTCGAAGGCGTCTATGTCGCGAACTACGCCCCGTCCAGCAACACGAGCCACCCCAGCAGCGCGACCTTCCACGGGACCTGGACGGACAGCAACGGCAACTACACCATCACCGGAATCACCGCCGGCAGCTACACCATCACCCCCACACTCTATCCGAACGTCTTCACCCCCACCGGCTTCATCAATCCGGTGACCGTGGGACCCAGCGCGAGCGGGAAAGACTTCAGCAGCTCGCTTCTGCCGACCGTCACCATCAGCGTCACCGATCCGGTCGCCAATGAGGGCACCTCCCCCGGAACCGGCACGATCCGGCTCACGCGCACGGGTAGCACGGCAGCCGCCCTTTCCGTCCAGATTTTCAACACCAACAACGGCACCGCGACGAGGAACACGGACTACACCCTCTCTCCCGCGCCCACCGCTTCGACGAATGATGGTGGCAGCGGCACCTCCCAGTATGACATCCCGGCAGGCGCCGATTTCCTGGACATCACGGTCACTCCCGTGAATGACAGTACGGCCGAGGGCCGCGAATACGCGGCGCTGAATTTTGCCAATACCAGCGGCGGCTATGTCCTCGCAGGTCCGGCGGTGGCGATCGTTGAAATCGTCGATGATGAAAATCCAACCCTGCCGGTGGTCAAGCTCACCCAGCTCGACAACGTGGCCTCGGAGAGCGGACCGGACATTGCCACGCTCAAGTTGGAGCGCAACGGCGCAACCACGGCCAGCCTGACGGTCAACCTCACTCCCTCGGGAACGTCAACGAGCGGGACGGATTA
Source organism: Luteolibacter sp. (assembly GCA_031411755.1). GTDB lineage: Bacteria > Verrucomicrobiota > Verrucomicrobiia > Verrucomicrobiales > Akkermansiaceae > Luteolibacter. The sequence goes on from JANOBS010000336.1 coordinate 8,043, forward strand.
CTCGATGCCCACCTCGGTGGTCATTCCGGCCGACAGCGCCAGCACCACATTTACGCTCACCCCGATCGACGATACGGCCCAGGAGGGCACCGAGACGGCGATCATCACGATCGCGACCAATGCCGCCTACGCTCGGGACACCTTGTCCAATGCGCAAACGGTGGCGATTCACGACAATGACCTGCCCACCGTCAGTGTCGCCGCCACGGACGCCACCTTGACGGAAGCACCCGGCAATCCCGGCGTTTTCACCATCAGCAGAACCGGCGGCAATCCCTACCTCGCCCTGACGGTGGACTATGCGCTGGCAGGCCGCGCCGTTCACGGGGCGGACTATCGCCGCCTCGACGGGCGTGCGGTCATTCCCGCTGGGGCCACCTCGACCACCGTGGAAATCTATCCAATTGATGACTCCGTGGCCGAAGGCACGCAGGACGTCATTCTCCAGCTCCGCAGCGCAACGACCTATGAGATTGGCGGCACCGGAACGGCCACCATGAGCATCACCGACAACGATGGTTCTCAACTCTACGTCAGGCTTACGAACAGTGGAGTCCTGGAACCGGCCACCGGTTCGGTCACGGCGGTCACTTACCAGATCGTCCGCCCCGCCACCGGAGCGGCGATCACGGTGAACTACGCGATGAGCGGAACGGCCACCAGTGGCTCGGACTACACCGCGCTTTCCGGGAGCGTTGCGTTCGCCGCTGGAGACACCAGCAAGACGATCAATGTCGCGGCCCTCGCCGACACCTTGTTCGAGGACAACGAATCGGTCACGCTTACGCTGCTTCCCGGCACCGGCTACACCTTGATGGCAGGCCAGCTTTCCAGCGCCACGGGATTCATCGTGGACGGGGACCAACCGACGTTGGATGTCTCGGCTGCGGACACGGCGACGACGCTCACCTCGGCAGGCTCTGAAACCACGGCATCGCTTCGATTCATTGTCTCACGCGATGTGTCCACCACCAGTGACCTCGTGGTGAACTACACCATGGCGGGAACGGCGACGGAAGGTGTGGACTACACCGGCACGACCGGCAGCGTCACCATTCTTGCGGGAGCCACCAGCGCCTATATCACCGTTGTTCCCGTCAATGACACCACGGCCGAGGGAGTGGAGAGCATTGTGATGAACCTCACTCCTGCTCCCGGAACCTATGGACTGCGCACACCCTCCGCGACGCTCTTGCTCGCCGACAATGACACGTACGCGAGCGGCTCCGTCGGATTTGCATCCGCCACGAGTTCCATCGCCGAGGATGTCGGCACCCACGCGGTGGCGGTCAACATCACCGGGACACCTTCCAGCACCGTCACCGTGAACTACCGCGTCAGCGGCGGCACTGCGACTGGAGCGGGCTACGATTACACCCTCGCGGATGGCGTTCTGACCATTCCTTCCGGCACGACCACCCTGAACATCCCGATCCCGATCAACCAGGACACGCTCCCGGAACCTGCGGAAACCATCGTGCTCCAGCTTTACAACGCCATCGGTGGCAATCTCGGCACCAGCACTCATACGGTGACGATCAACAACCGCTCCCTGCCGGAGGCATTCACCGACGCCGCAAGCAGCCTGCTCGCGAACGGTGCCACGTTGAACGGACACGTGCTGCCCAACGCCGTGGCGACTGACGTGTGGTTCCAGTATGGACCGACCGCCACCTACGGCTCCACCACGACCCTTCAGTCCATCGGCAGCGGCACCACCAGCGTGAACGTGAGCGCGGCCATTTCCGGATTCGCGCCCGGAGGCTATCACTATCGCTGTGTGGCCCAGAACATCCTGGGAACCACTTACGGAATCGATCAGATCATTTCGTCGAACAACGGGAACCTCGCCGGCCTGGTCACCAGCGTGGGCACCTTCTCGCCGACGTTTGATGCGGCGGTGCTGTCGTATTCGGTGACCGTTCCAAACGGAACCAGCGCCGTCACCGTCTCCCCGACCTTAGCCCAGACCAACGCCACCGTGAAAGTGAACGGAACCACCGTCGCTTCCGGTACGCCCAGCGCGTCCATCGCCATTGGTTCCGGAACCACGACGGTGAACGTGGTGGTCACAGCGCAGGATGGAGTGACCACGAAGACCTACGTGCTCAACATCGCCCCGGTCGGCTCCCTCACACCACAAACCATCACCTTCGCGGCTTTGCCCGCCACGACTTATGGCAATGCTCCCCTTGCCCTGACGGCCACCGCTTCCTCCGGCCTGACGGTTTCCTACTCGAGTTCAAACCAGTTGGTCGCCACGGTTTCCGGCTCCACGGTCACCATCGTCGGTGCCGGTTCCACGGACATCACTGCCACGCAGTCCGGAAACGGCAGCTACGAAGCCGCGCCGCCCGTGATCCAGTCACTGGTCGTGAACCAAGCCTCGCAGACCATCAGCTTCGGCGCGCTCGCGACGGTCCTGGATGATGCCGCACCTTTCACGCTCACCGCCACGGCCAGCTCGGGTCTGACGGTTTCCTACGCCAGCTTGAACTCGTCCGTGGCAACTGTTTCCGGCAGCACCGTGACCGTTGTCGGCGAGGGAACCACCACGATCACCGCCTCCCAAGCCGGCAATGCAAACTACTCCGCGGCGACCTCCGTGCCACAAACCCTCACGGTCGGTCGGGCCAATCCGCTGGCCGTGGTGACCGGCTCTCCCTATACGGTGCTGATCGGCCAGTCCCTCGCCCTGAACGGCAGCACCTCCCAAGCCTCCTATGGTCAAACGCTCTCGACCTACGAGTGGGATCTCAACAACGACAATGTCTTCGGCGATGCCACCGGCGCAAACCCCGCCTCCATTCCCTTTGCCACTCTGACAAGCACCTGGGGCATGGTTCCGGGGTCTAACAGCATCAAGCTCAGGGTCACTGATTCCGCCAGCAAGACCTCCACGGTTTCCGCCACTGTGCAGCTCCTGGTTTCCCTGTCGTGGGACTCCAACGGAACCACCGCAGGACAAACCAACGGCGCAGGCTCATGGCTCGCTGCCAACCAATGGTGGGACGGCACTGCCAACCAAACCTGGGCATCGGGTGCCAGCGCGGTCTTTGGCAGTCCCAGCACGGCAGGAGGTGCGGTGACGCTCACCGGTCCGACGAGCGTGAACGCGATCACCTTCAACGCCTTCACTGGATCCTACACGCTGGGCACCGCTGGACAGACGCTCACGATCAATGGCGGCATCGACAAGACTTCTGCTTCCGGAATCGTCAGCATCGTCAGCCCGGTCACCATCGGCGCTCCGCAAACCTGGACGAACAGCACTTCCAGTGATCTGGGCGCGACGGCCGGGTTGAACAATGGCGGCCACACCCTGACCTTCGGCGGCTCCGGGCTGTTTAGCTTCAGCACTGCGACCAGCATCATCAGCGGAGCTGGCGGCATCACGATGAACGGCACGGGGCGCCTGCAACTCGGCACGGCTTCGATCCCGGTCCACACCTACAGCGGCACCACCACGCTCAACGCCGGAGTCACCATGATTTCGAGCAACAACCTCGGCACTGGCAACCTCACCATGAACGGTGGTGTGATCGAGTCGTATTGGAACACCAACTTCATCCGTGCTTTGGGATCCGGAATTGGTGAGATGCAGCTCATCGGCGGAGCCAGCGGATTCAGCCTCAACGGAAACACCGCTGTGAGCGTCATTCTCGGCAACAACGCCGCCAATGAGGCAGTTTGGGGCAGCGCTGTTTTCAATCCGTCCATTTTCGTTCTGCAAACATCCGCCTCCCAGGCCGCATCTTCCCTGACCTTTCAGAACAGGATCGACTTCAACGGAGCCGACCGCACCATCCAGGTTTCCGGTGGCACGACAGGCGCGGCATCCGCCACCATTTCCGGAATCATCCGCACCAGCAGCGGCACCGCCGGCCTCACCAAGACCGGCAGCGGGCTCCTGATCCTCTCCGCCGCCAATACCTATAACGGCAACACCACTATCAGCGGCGGCACGCTGCAGATCGGAAACAACACCGCAGGCTCTCTGGGCAACGGGACTTATAACAACAGCATCTCCCTTGCCAGTGGCTCGAATCTCAGGATCTTCAGCACCTCCAACCAGACCCTCGGCGGTG
>JANOBS010000337.1:0-2708 GCA_031411755.1 Luteolibacter sp.
GGAGCGTTTTTCCGAGGCCCATGTCGTCGGCCAGGATGCCGTGGAGCTCGTGCCGGGCGAGGAACTGCATCCAGCGGAAGCCCTCAAGCTGATAAGGCCGAAGCTCCGCACGCAGGCCCTCGGGCAGCGGCTCGGGATCGATGCCGGTGAAGTCGTTCAGCTTCGCAGCGAGTTCGGCGAGCCTCGGCGGTGGCTCGATGCCCAGCTCCGCCAGTCCGAGCGACGCGGCATCGAGCGGATGCAGCGGCATCTTTCCTCCCTTGAAACGTCGTGGATCGATCAGCGCCGCGAAATGGCGGAGGATCTTGCGGACGCGGGCGACCGGAAGCCGCAGGGCCGAGCCATCGGGCAGATGGTGGAGGAAATGGCCGTCGGCCGGATACTCCAGGGACTCCTCCAGCGCGCCCTTGTCGAGCAGACTGGCGAGGATCGGCAGCAGGTCGATTTTTTTCCCGCCAACCTCGAAGCCGACCGAGAGATGAAACCAGCCGGTGGAGTCGTCTTCGAGCGCGTAAACCCAGTCGTCCGGATCGAGATCGATCACGTCATGGCCAACATCGGGCGCGACCGTGAAGGTCCAACCGTCTGCCTCAATGAGCTCACGACCCCGCGACCGCAGCCACGGCCAGTATTCGGCGATAGGCCCATGCGTGGGCGAAGGAAACCAGATCCCGGCTTCAGCGGGCTTTCCCTGTTTTCCTGCCAGTGCGAGGAGAAAACGGAACTCGGCGTGGCCGGCGAGGCTGGTCAGGCCGATCTGCTGGAGCGACGTCGTGGCATTGAACTCGGCTGCGACATCGCGGCGGATCACCAGCGGACCGTTGGCGCTGTTGACGCGTTGCTCCCGCGGCCCGGGCACTCCTGTTAGGGAAAGCCGATGCTCACCATAAACCGCCAATGGACGCGCCAGGACCCAGTCGCCGTTGTCAGGGAGCTTCAGAGCTTGGAGCAGCAGCCGGATGACTTTCGCGTCAGTGGGTTCGCGCCGGAGTTCCAGGACGAAGGACGGCTTCAGCTCCAGATGCGGAGTGTCCTCAGGAGCGGGCTCCAGTTCGCCTGCGGTGGCTAGCACGGGAGCTACACGGCTTCTAACAGGCTTTCCGGAAAGCAGCCGGGAAAGGTTCTTCGCCTTGGCAGCCTCATGAAACATCGCCGCCGCATGCGGGCAGAAGGTCTGTGCCTCGCAGGAGCAGCCGCTTTCGAATTCCCAGCGATCTCCATTCGCCCAGCAGTTGATTTCGCAGGTCTCCCCGGCCACCGACGCGGTCAGGGAAAACGAGGCACCATCCGGCCAGGTCGCCGCAAGCTCCCGGGTCTTCGACGCGATCCGCAGGGCGGCGGTCAGCGTCTCCTCATCGAAACGACCTGCCCACAGGTCGTTTTCGAGAAAGTCTTTGATGTCAGGAGGTTCGTCCACGGTCGGGCGCGCGATGCCCGACCGGGATAACGACCCCGCGCCCATCCGTCGAGCGCGGCGAGCAAGACTTCAGTTTCCGAGCGCCTTTTCCACGGCGCTGATCACTTCGGCGCTATCAGGCTGGGTCTTGGGCTCGAAGCGGGCGATCGGCTTGCCGTCCTTGCCGATGAGGAACTTGCCGAAATTCCACTTCACGTCGCCGGGAAATGCACCCTTCTCACCGGTCAGCGCGGCATAAAGCGGGTGCTGCTCGGCTCCCTTGACGTGGACCTTTTCCATCAGCGGGAAGGTGACGGTGTACTTCGTTTTGCAGAACTCCTGGATTTCATCCGCCGAACCTGGCTCCTGACCCCCGAAGTCGTTGCAGGGGAAGCCAATCACCACCAGGCCCTTGTCCTTGTATTTCGCATAGAGGGCTTCGAGCGGCGTGTACTGCGGCGTGTTCCCGCACTTCGAGGCGGTGTTGACGATCAGGACCACCTTGCCCTTGAAGTCCTTGAGCGAGGTTTCCTTGCCCTTGATGTCCTTAAAGGGAATCGAGTCCAGGTCGGCGGCGGTGGCAGAGATCATGGTGGCGGCAAAAAGTGCGGCAATGGCTTTCATCGCGCGTAGGCTAGCAGTGATTTGAGGGAGTGCATGGGAAATTTACCGTGTCTTTACGGACAGGCGGGAGCTGCGGGTTCAGGCTCCGCTCACCATGAAACTCTTCACATTCCTAATCCTGCTGCTGTTCGGTGAACTGCAGGCCGCGGATCCGATTCCGAATCCGAAAATCGACTATGTCGGTTTCACGGCTCTGGCATCCGATCTGGAAAAGACCCGCGAGGCGAATCGGGTGAGCGAGGACGAGTTCATCCGGCTCTCAAAGGAACCCGGCACGGTCATTCTCGATGCCCGCAGCAAGGACCGCTACGAGGCGCTTCACATCAAAGGGGCGATCCACCTGGCCTTCACCGATTTCACCGAGCCGGCCCTGCGGAAACTGATCCCGGATACCGCCACGAAGATCCTGATCTACTGCAACAACAACTTCGAGAACGAGCCGGTCAATTTCGCCAGCAAGGCGGTGAAGGTGGCCCTTAACATTCAAACCTTCATCAACCTCCACGCCTACGGCTATACGAACGTCGTTGAGCTCGGACCGCTGCTTGATGTGAAGACCACGAAGATTCAGTTTGAGGGAACAGATGCTCCCAAGCACTAAATCCGAAATTTGAAATTCGAAACGAAGAGGAAGAGCATAAGGTTCTTCTTCCGTTTCGGATTTCGTGCTTAGAATTTCGTGCTTCTA
>JANOBS010000338.1:0-3161 GCA_031411755.1 Luteolibacter sp.
GCGCCTGATGATCGGCGAGGCCACCATCAAGTACCCGGAAGGCTATGCCCCCATCCGCGTCAACGGCAAGGACATGAAGCCCATCCCCATCGCCGACGTCGGCAACTACGTCGTCGTCCTCTACGACGATGCGGACGGCAAACTCCAAACGGTCAACTTCCGCGACTTCAAGTACCTGAGCGCGGATTGAGGGTTTGAGCTGCTCGCCCTGAAAGCGAAATCTAGCGCACTTCTTCAGCTGAATCCGCACAACAAAAGGCCCGGCAGGTCCAAAGACGGCCGAGCGCAGTGAAGTTGGAAGCACTGTAGAGGTCATTAGCGCCTGCGGCGTAGAAGGCCGAGAAGACCAAGACAGCCGATCAGCGCAGCAGACGGTTCAGGCACTGCGGTGATGGAGAAGTCGTCGATGGCAAGACCGTCATCCGAGCCTGTAGCGTTCAAATCGTTCCACCTGATCCAAAAATTCGCACCCTCCGCGATGGTCATGGTGAAAGTGCTGGAGATCGAAAGACGGTTCGCAGTCAGATTGCCATTGAGAGCTCCAACGGTTCCTGCGGTGACCGGGGCGGTGAAATCCAATGCGTTCACATCGGTCCAGGTTCCCGTCGTGAGAGAAGTGGCGTCGGTGCTGTACTGGAAGTCCAATCGATCCGTCCGGCCTGTTGCCCCCAGCCTCCACTGTTCGCCGGTGTAGCTCAAAGTCAGATCAATGGTGGCTCCTCCAGTGATGTCGTTCTTGAACTGAGCTCCGAAGGTGGGCACCACGCTACCGCTCTGAAGACCTCCAAATGCCCGGTCCGTTGACGCTGTAGAGCCAAAGCTGTAGGTGTTTCCAGCAGTGTTAGATCCAGTATCCGCCGCATAGGTGGTATTCGCCCCTGTCCCGGTTTCGGAAAAGGCCCAGTCGGTGGGAAGCGTGGTGGCGGCGGTTCCGGAACTAGCCAAGGTATCGAAACTCTGGGAGTAACTTCCATTGTAGGTCACTGAAATCGAGCCATGCGCCTGGGTGGCAAGTGCCAAGCTGAACAGACATCCTGTAAATTTGAGTTTCATAATTGGGAGAAATTTGGATTTCCAACTTGCTTATTGATCAAGCACCCGGCGGACCATCAGGCTCTCCCTCAGGGGAATTCTGATGAAAGCGACTAATGATGCACACGCTCAGGAATGAGATCCGGGCACAAAATTGGCCATTGAGACGCAAAAATGCCGCAGAAGGATGAACTTCTGCGGCGTGGGTAGGGAAAATCAGCAATTCCGAATCACGTCGGCTGCTCACCGCGAGCCATCACGACCTTGCCGGTGCGGACGGTCTCGATGATCTCGAACTGGGAAAACATCGAGATGGCAGCGTCGATCTTCGAGGAGTTTCCGGAAACAAGGGCGATCATCGACGTTGGCGTCAGGTCGACCGTTTTTCCGCCGAAGTGCTCGATGATCTGAAGTGCCTGGGTGCGCTGGGTGTCATCGGCGAGGAATTTCACCATGATGAGCTCCTTCACAACGGCGTCCTCGATGTCGTGCTCCGAGCAGTGGATGACGTCGATGAGCTTGTTCACCTGCATGATGATCTGCTCCAGGCCCTTGGGGTCGCCGGAGATGCCGATGGTCATGCGGGAAAAGTTCTTGTTCCGGCCTTCGGAGACGACGAGCGAGTCGATGTTGAAGCCACGGCGCGAGAAGACCTGACAGATGCGCATCAGGACGCCCGGCTCGTTGTTCACGAGGATCGAAAGCGTGTGCGTGGGGCCGCGCGGCACGACTGGAGCCGGGATCGGGGTGTCGGTGGTGATGATGGTCTGAGACATTGCGATGAAAAGGTGGGAGAGGTGATCAGTGATCAGTGATCGGAGAGGAGGAAAATCAGTCTGGCACTGATCACTGCTCACTGATCACCCGGCACGTTCTTGATTTCACGTGGACCCGACTGGCTTGGCCATCTTGGTTTTCGGCGCCTCGGTGATCATGTCCTCCAGGGCGGCGCCTGCAGGGATCATCGGGAAGACGTTTTCGGTCTTCACGCACTCGGCGTGGATGAGGATCGGGCCGTCGTTGTAGGCCATGGCCTTCTTGAGCATGCGGGTGACATCCGCCGGGCGCTTGATGTGCACGGAGGGGATGCCGTAGGCCCCGGCGAGCTTGCAGAAATCAGGGTTTCCAATGAGGTCCACGCCGGAGGTGCGGTCCTCGTAGAAGAGTTCCTGCCACTGGCGGACCATCCCGAGGTAGTGGTTGTTGAGCACCACGATCTTGAGCGGCAGCTTGTGGATCTGCGCGGTGGCGAGCTCGAACAGGGTCATCTGGAAGCCACCGTCGCCGGAGATCGAAATGACGGTCTTGTTCGGACAGGCGAGCTGCGCGCCGATGGCGGCCGGGAAGCCGAAGCCCATCGTACCGGCCCCACCGGACGAGAGCCAGTGGTAGGACTCGTGGTTCTTGTAGAACTGCGCCGCCCACATCTGGTGCTGGCCCACGTCGGTGGAGACGATGGCCTTGCCTTCGGTGAGATGGTAGAGCTCGTCGATGACATGCTGCATGCGGAGTCCGCCCTGCTTCTTATACCCGAGTGGGAACTTCTTCTTGTAGCCGTCGAGCTTGGCATTCCACTCGGTGGTCTCGAGCGGACCGATCTTCTCATTGATCTCGGTGAGCGCGGCCTTGGCGTCGCCGACGATCATGACGTCCGGCTTGATCATCTTGCCGGCTTCAGCGGGGTCGATGTCGATGTGGATGATCTTGGCGTCCTTGCAAAACTTGTCCGGCTTGCCGATGATTCGGTCGTCGAAGCGGGAACCAACGTTGATGAGAAGGTCGCACTCGATCATCGCCTTGTTGGCGTAGGCAGTGCCGTGCATGCCGAGCATGCCGAGGGAAAGACGGTGGGTTTCAGGGAAGACGCCCTTGCCGAGCAGCGTGGAGGTCACCGGACAATTCAGCGTTTCCGCCAGATACATCAGTTCCTTGTCGGCGCGGGCGATCATGCAGCCCTGACCGGCGAGGATGACCGGACGCTTGGCCTTCGCGATCAGCGCGGCGGCTTCCTTGATGGCGGCGTGGTCGATGTTGAAATCACCGCTCGGATCGTAGCCGGGTAGGTTGATCGTCGGATTCATGTCGCCGCTGAACGGGCCTTGGGAAATGTCCTTCGGCACGTCGATCAG
>JANOBS010000339.1:0-27708 GCA_031411755.1 Luteolibacter sp.
TCCTGGGAGATCAGGTTGATTTCCTTCACGCCCGAAGCGACGAGCGCCTGGACTTCGCGGACGACGGAGTCCTGGGTGCGGGAGCGGTGCATGCCGCGGATCTGCGGGATGATGCAGAACGTACAGGTGTGGTTGCAGCCCTCGGCGATCTTGACGTAGGCGAAATGGTCCGGCGTCAGGCGCATGCGCGGCGTCGAGTAGTCCGGGACATACTTCGGCTTCAGCGTGACGAAATCGCGCGGATCCTCGGTGGCGGAGGGGCCTTCGGTTTTCTGGACCTCGGAGTCGTTCTTTTTGCCCAACAGGTTCTCGATGATCGGCGCGACCTTGGTGATCTGGTCGAGTCCGATGAAGGCGTCGACTTCCGGCATGATGCCCGGGAGTTCCTTGGCGAAGCGCTGGGAAAGGCAGCCGGCGACAATGATTTTCTGGCGGGCGCGGTCGGGATCGGCGGTCCGATCATTGACGGCTCCGAAGACGGTGTCGATCGACTCCTGCTTCGCCATGTCGATGAACGAGCAGGTGTTGATGATGAGGACATCGGCCAGCTCGGGATCCGGGGTGAGGGTCATGCCGGCCTGGGCCAGGTGACCGATCATCACTTCGGAATCGATGAGGTTCTTGGCGCAGCCGAGTGAGATGAGACCGACGGTGGTGGACATGCTGGAGAAATGACTAATTCCTAATTTCCTAATGACTAATGAAGAGTCAGAAGGGCGGGGGATTGATGAGTTCGTCGCCGGGTTGGGGCTTGGTGGGGCCGAAGCCGGGCATCGGGGTGGCGATGGCGCCTTCCGCATTCACTTCGGTGACCCTGAGCTGACCGAGGATGCCGGTCTTCTTGCGGATCGAGAGAATGGTGCCTGCCTGGATTTGCTCCGCCATGATAATCTCGATGGTGGCGAATCCGCCGACCTCCGGGGTTTCAACGTATTCGCGGACTTTTCCGACGAGAAGGGCTTGGGAAATCATGCGGGCGCGGCGGAGTTCGTTGTCGCCTTTTTCGATCTGCTGCTGGGAAAGCAGGACGTTTTCCTGATCGGAAACCTTGGCATCACGTTCGGCCTTTTCCCTGGCGGCCTGGATTTCGGCGAGCTGGCGTTCTTTTTCCGCGAGCTGGGCCTTGAGCTCGGCGGATTGGATTTCCGAAGGTGGCTGGTAGGTGGTTGGCGTGGGGATCGAGGCCTTGAGCTGCTGGAGTTGTTTCTCCTGCTGGATGCGGTCCTGCTCCAAACGGAGTTCGGTGATCTGGGCCTTGAGTTGATCGATTTCCGACTTCGGCGCGTTCTTGACCTCGTTCTGGGTGTTGTTCCACGACATCACGAGCGCACCAAGCAGCAGGGCGGCAGTCGCCCCGAGGAGAATCTTCATCGTGTCCATGGGAGGGAACGTGCGAAGCGCGCGGGGGAATGTCAACGCGTTCGCAAAAGGACCGCGAGGGGGTGGGGAGGTGCCGGAGCCGGGGCGGGTGGCGGCGATGGAGGCTCGGGAGAGCGCATGACTTCGACCTTGGTGCCGACCCGGCATTTTTCGAAAATCAGTGGCTGAACGTCTTTCGGCACCCGGATGCAGCCGTAGCTGAGCGCGGCCTGCGGAACCACGTAGCCGACGTGGATGCCGATGCCGGTGGCGGTGAGGCGCATCCAGAACGGCATCTGGTAGCCTTCGTAAACCGCACCCTTTGGCGGCTCCAGGTGATCGGCGGAGGCTCCAAGATCCGCGCCGGTCTTGAGGTCGCGGTAGCGGCCGTATCGGTTTGAGCGCTTTTCCTCGATTTTCTCGGTGATTCGGTAGCGACCTTCCGGAGTCTCGTGACCGGGCTTTCCGGTGGAAACGTCGGTCTCGATGACCACCTCGTCGTCGCGGTTCAGGAGACGTGCCTTTTGGGTGGTTAGATCGATTTCCAGGTGCGACTGCGCGGGTTTCAGCTCAGCGAATCGGGTCGGGTGGACCTGGTATTTCGGCTGGGGCGCGGGTGCGACGGGGTGCTGAAACGAGCAATTTGCGAGAAACAGGGAAAGTCCGAGTGGCAGCAAATGGCGCATGCAGGACGTTTGCAGGCCGCGTGCCGATTTGGCAAGAAGGAGAGTCGGGACGGGCGGTTGACCCGGGGCGGCGGGGTTGCTAGCGTCCGCGCCCTTTCCATGAGCGCGGACGCCCCGAACTACAAAGACACCCTCACCCTGCCGCAGACGACCTTTCCGATGCGGGGGGATCTGGTGGAGAACGAGCCGAAGCGGCTTGAGAAGTGGGAGGCGTCCGGACTTTACCAGAAGATCCTCGGCCGCCGCCGCGCCCAGGGGGCTCCGAAGTTCATCCTCCACGACGGCCCTCCATTCGCGAACGGCGATGTCCACATGGGCACCGCGCTCAACAAGGTGCTCAAGGACCTGGTGGTGAAATCGAAAACCATGGCGGGCTTCGAAACGCCCTTCATCCCCGGCTGGGACTGCCACGGCCTGCCGATCGAGTTCAAGGTGGTGAAATCCGCCGCCGGTCTGGAGCCCGGAGAAATCCGCCGCCGCTGCACCGAGTTCGCGAAGGGCTGGATCGACGTCCAGCGCGGCTCGTTCCGCCGCCTTGGAGTCTTCGGCGACTGGTTCAATCCGTATCTCACCATGGCCCCCGGCTACGAGGCGAACATCCTCCGGGTCTTCGCGAAGCTGGTGGAAAGCGGCTCCGTTTACCAATCGAAGAAGCCGGTGCAGTGGTCCTACGGTGCCCACACCGCGCTCGCCGAGGCTGAGGTCGAATACAAGGACAAGGAAAGCCCGGCGGTGTTCGTGAAATTTCCGCTCATCGGCCAGGACGCCAGCATGGTGATCTGGACGACAACCCCGTGGACGCTACCCGCGAACCTCGGGATCGCCCTGCATCCGGAGTTCACCTACGTGGTCGGGAAATTCATCAAGGACGACCGCGTCGAGACTTTCGTGATCGTCCGCGAGCTCGTCGGTGCGTTCACCGAAAAGACCGGCTTCGCGCTGGCCGAGACGCTGGAGGAAAAGAAAGGCCGCGAGTTCGAAAATCTCGAAGCGCAGCACCCCTTCCTCGACCGCACCTCGAAGCTCATCCTCGCGCAGTTCGTTACCACCGAGACCGGCACCGGCGCGGTCCACATCGCCCCGGGCCACGGCGCGGACGACTACTCGGTCGGCCAGCAATATGGACTCGGCGTGCTTTCGCCGGTCGATGACGACGGCAAGTTCACCGACGAGGTCGGCGTGCCGGAACTCGTCGGGCAGCACGTCTTCCAGTCGAACGAGCGCATCATCGAGATCCTCACCGAAAATGGCACGCTGCTCGGACGCGAGGTTTACAAGCACCAGTATCCGCACTGCTGGCGCTCGAAGACGCCGATCATCTTCCGCGCCGTCGAGCAGTTCTTCATCTCGCTCAAGGATCTGCGTGGCCAGGCGCTTACCGCCATCGATCAAGTTGAATGGCTGCCGGCCAACGGCCGCAACCGCATTTACGGCACGGTGGAATCCCGCCCGGACTGGTGCATCTCGCGCCAGCGCACCTGGGGCGTTCCGCTGCCGGTGTTCTTCGATGCCGACAACAAGGCGATCCTCTCCGCCGAGGTTGTCCGCAAGGTGGCCGATCTGGTTGAAAGCGAAGGCACCAACATCTGGTTTGAAAAATCCGACTCCGAACTTGCCGCCCTGCTCGGTCTTCCCGAGGGCCTGAAGAAGTGTCGCGACACCCTCGATGTCTGGATCGATTCCGGCTGCTCGCATGTCGCCGTGCTGGAAACTCATCCCGAGCTGCACGCCCCGGCCGACCTCTACCTCGAAGCCACCGATCAGCACCGCGGCTGGTTCCAGAGCTCGCTCATGATGAGCATCGCTTGGCGCGAGACCGCTCCTTACAAGTCCGTGCTCACCCACGGCTTCGTGGTCGACAAGGACAAGAAGGGCAAGCTCTCCAAGTCCGACGCCGAGAAGGCCGGCAAGCCGATCGATGCCGCGCATTTCTACAACAAGTATGGCGCCGACATCGTGCGCCTCTGGGTCTCGTCGGTCGACTGGCAGAACGAGGTGCCGTTTGGAGAAGATCTCTTCAAGCAGGTCGCCGAGCCATATCGTCGCCTGCGCAACACGCTTCGCATCCTGCTTGGAAACCTCGATGGATTCAACCCGGAGACCGACCGCGTGTCGCCCGCCGACATGCCGTTGCTGGACCGCTGGATTCTGGAGCGCCTGAACGCCGTCGTCACCGAGTGTCGCAAGGCCTACGAGGCCTACGAATTCCGCAAGGTCTTCAATGCGCTCAACCAGTTCTGCACGGCGGACCTCTCGGCCGTTTACGTCGATGTCACCAAGGACCGGATGTACTGCGACGCGCCCAAGTCGCTCCGCCGCCGCGCCTCGCAGACCGCGATGCACGATGTCTTCCTCGCGTTGACGAAACTCCTCGCTCCTATCCTAGCCTACACCGCCGACGAAGCCTGGGAGCACGCCACGTTCTGCGACGGAACGGTTCACGAGCAGGACTTCCCGGAGGCCGATCCGTCCTATGCCGGCACTGAGGCGACCACCGCCGCCGAGCGTCTTTTCCAGATCAAGTCGGTGGCCCAGACCGCGATCGAGGCGAAGATCCAGGCCAAGGAATTCACCCGCAACAACGAGGCTCACGTCGATCTGACGGTGCCCGCAGGTGAACCGGTAATGGCCCTGCTTCAGGACAGTGAGCTCGCCAACGAGTTCCTCATCCTCGCCGGTCTCACCGTCACGGAAGGCGATGCCCTTGCCGCCACCGCCCGCAAGACCGACCTCTGCCTCTGCCCGCGTTGCCGCCGTCACGAGCCCCTCGTCGAATCTGGTATTTGCGCTCGATGCGATGAAGTCGTTGCGTAAAAAAGCCCGTCTTGCAGGGAGCCATCACTTCTACTAGAGTTCGAGACGTGATCCAGACAGTCGAGGCCATCATCGAAGCTAGCGGAGAAATCCGCTTGCTGGAGGATGTTCATCTGGATCGCCGCCATCGGGCTCTGGTCACGATCCTGGCTGAAGAACCTCAGCCGGAGTCGCATGAAACCCTGCTACTGAGCGAGGCGGCATTGGCAACCGATTGGGAACGTTCCGAAGAGGAGGAAGCATGGGCATACCTGCAAAAGGCACAGTAGTCCTGGTGCCGTTTCCTTTTTCCGATCTCTCGGAATCAAAGCTCCGTCCCGCACTGATCGTGGCGGATGCGGGGAAAGAGGACTGGATTCTTTGCCAAATCACCAGCAAGCCCTATGCAGACCCAACTGCCATACCGATCTCTGAATCGGACTTCTCGGCTGGTGGACTGAGGATGACAGGTTATGTCCGGCCGGGAAAAATCTTCACCGCAAATCAGGGGATTTTTGTTTCGGTTGCTGGAAATCTGAACGATGAAGCACGGGCAACAGTCGCTGAGGCGGTCATCGCTTTGATCCAGTTTCCATGAACCTCAAAAAGCTCCTCCTATTCATCACGCTCCCGCTCTACGTCCTCGACCAGTGGACGAAGTGGTGGGTGGTCGGGCGTTTTTCGGAACCTGCTCGAGGCGCGTTTTCTTCGGATGAACACATCCCGGTGATTGAGGGATCCTTCAACCTCGTTCGCGTCCACAATCAGGGTGTGGCCTTCGGGCTCGGGAATGGGACCGCCTGGGCGCCGGTGGTGTTCATGGTCGTGCCGTTCATCGCCTTGATCGTGCTGCGGGTGTTCTGGAAAATGGGGGTGTTTTCCAACAAGACCTCACGCGTCGCGGTGGCGCTGCTGATCACCGGCATCTTTGGAAATTTCACGGATCGCCTGCTCCAAGGTTCGCATCTGAGTTACATGCAGGACGCCTCATTTTGGGAGCGGCTTCGGGCGGGCTACGTGGTCGATTTCCTCGACGTCATCATCCCGGTGGTGAACTACCGCTGGCCTTCCTTCAACGTCGCTGACTCCTGTGTTTGCGTGGCGGCGGCACTGTTGTTCATCGGCGGCCTCCTCGACGAGAAGGCGAAGAAAAAGGCCGCGACGGCCTGACTTGCCAGCGGCTTGCGGGAGCTGCATAGTCGCCGCAGTGTCGATTTGGAAATCACTCTGCTTGTCCCTGCTGACATTGGTCAGCTTCCTCGTTCCTGGCGCGCAGGCCCAGGCGGTGCCGAGCTTGTATGGCGACGAGCCGCCACCGTCCCGACCTGCCTTCAACGTCCAGGACAACGCCGGGCTTTTCACCCGCGACCCTGATCGGTTGCGGGAAATTTCCGACCGGCTGCGGGTGATGGAGCAGCGTCATGGTTTTCATATGTATGTGGTCATCGAGCCGGTGGTGATGGGCTCCAGCGCGATCGAACTCGCGGCGCGCCTCCAACAAGCATGGCTGCCGGATGGTGATGGCTTTGTGATCGTTTTCGAGTCCGACTCCCGATCCTTCGGAGTCGGCCGCGACTACGATATGTCCGATGCGGATGAAGCAAAATCCCGCACTGACGTGCCTTCATTCTATGCGGCGGATGCGCTGGAGCGGATCCGTGCGCAGCTCGATCCGAAGCTCGATCCCCCGGAGCTGATTGACCAGCTTACGGTATTGTTGGCTGCGGACGTCGGTGGCTACCTGGATCGCCGTCATGCGCCGGAAACGGGTGGCCAGACCCTGCGTCTGGTTTTGGCTGCTGTGGGTGTGCTCAGCGCCCTTGGGCTCCTTGGGTTGGGGCTGGCGCGGCTGGCCCATCTGGCGGAAAAGCGTCGCAGGCGTTCCTTCCGGTTTCCCCAGGCCCAACTGGAACAGCGGCTCGGCGCACCCTTCGGCGCGAAGGTCAGCTCGCGTCGGTTCGAGGCAGCTCCGGATTCCGGGAAGCCTTGAGCTTGCCTTTCAGCACCGGAAGGTGGTGCGGCATGATTGCGGAGAACAGGTGCACCAGAGGAAAGGAAAGCAGGGCCAGCAGCACACCTGAGATGATCGACCCAACGATGAAGCTGCCGACATTGGCAGGTCCAACACCGGGAAGGTTGACATCCAGCGTCAAAAGCTCCGCAGGGATCGAGGCGGGCAGATGCTTCAGAATGAAATTTCCGATGCACAACTGTGCGATCCAGATCGGCACATTGGTGAATGGATTGCTCAGGAAACAGGCGCCGATCGCAAAGGGCACATTGGCCCGGGCCCGCACGGCGATGAGCGCGGCGGCCACGGACTGCATGGGCATCGGCATCACGGCGAAGAACATCCCTATCGCAGTGCCCACCGCCACCGAGTCCCGGCAAGGCACCCAGAGCCGCCGCTCGAACAAGGGCTGCGTCAACTTCCGCCACCAAGGGCGATGCCGCAGCCGCTTGTGCCGCAGGGTGCGGTAGGCGCGGCGGACGAGCCAGAGGTAGCGTTTTTTCATCGGAGGAATGCGGCGGAACCATCGCCTGCCTGAGATACGAAGCAACCGCAAAACCCTTGCCGTTGAGAAACGATCCCGCCATCGTTCACCCGCTTATGGAAATCTGGCAGGCGATTGTTCTCGGCGTGATTGAAGGCATCACTGAATTCCTTCCGGTCAGCTCGACCGGTCACCTGATCGTCGCCGAGCGCATCATGGGCATTGGCACCGGATCGCCGACTGACAAGGAAGCCGCCGATGCCTTTGCGGTCTGCATTCAGGGCGGTGCGATCCTCGCCGTGCTCGGGCTTTACTGGAAGCGTGTCCTGCAAATGATCCGCGGCGTGCTTGGAAAGGACTCCGAGGGGTTTCGTCTCGCGATCAACATCGTGGTCGGCTTTCTCCCGGCGCTGATCCTCGGGTTCCTGCTCAACAAGTGGATCAAGGCCCACCTTTTCGGCCTGTGGCCGGTCATCGCCGCCTGGGTCATCGGCGGTATCGGGATCCTCGCGGTGTCTGCCTGGCGGAAGCGGAATCCCACTCCGGCCGGTGGCATGGAACTCGGAGAGCTGACCTTGAAAATGGCGGTCATCATCGGTCTGCTCCAGTGCGTTGCCATGTGCCCCGGCACCAGCCGCAGCCTGATGACGATCTGCGGCGGCCTGCTCGTCGGACTCTCGGTCCGCGCGGCGGTCGAGTATTCATTCCTCCTCGGCGTCCTGACCCTCACCGCCGCCACGGCGAAGGATGCGGTCGACAAGGTCAAGGACCTCGATCCCGCCTACAACGTCATGTTCGGCGGCCTGAAGCTGATGATTCATGAATTCGGCACGCTGAATCTCATCGTCGGCGGCTTGGCCGCCATGATTTCCGCCGCCTTGGCGGTGAAATGGCTGGTCGCCTACCTCCAGCGCCACGGGCTCGCGATCTTCGGCTACTACCGGATCCTGGCTGGGCCCTGGTGGCCTTTCTGATCCTGATCAGCATTCTGCCAGTCTGAGCCCGCGCCGTTTAGGCTTGCCGCTGGGAACGGGGAGGGTTGGAGTTGCGTTGATGAACGCCCCGAAACCCGCGACCTTCCGCGTGCAGGCCCTCCTGTTCGCCCTCGTCGTATTGTTCCTGGGCCAGGTCGAAGCCCAGCAAACCATCAAGATGGCGCTGGCGGACGGCTTTGACTTCCCCGTCGGGAAACCGAATGCCGACGGCTACTACACCGCTCGTGGCGTGCGCCTCAGCGGGGCCATCCACTACGGCGAGGACTGGAACGGCCGCGCCGGCGGCGATACCGACCTCGGCGATCCCGTTTACACGTGCGGCGACGGCGTCGTCGTCTGGGCCTACAACGTCCGTCAGGGCTGGGGAAATGTCGTCATCATCCGCCACGCCTACCGCGATCCCGCCAGCGGGCAGGTCAAGTTCTGCGACTCCCTCTACGGCCACCTGAACGAGTTCAAGGTCAAGGTCGGACAGGTCGTGAAGCGCGGCCAGCAGATCGGCACCATCGGCAGCAACTTCGGCATGTATCCCGCCCACCTCCATTTCGAGATCCGCCACAACATCAATATCGGCATGCTCCGCGACAACGTGGCGCGTGATTTCACCAACTGGGCGGTCCCCAAGGATTTCATCACCAAGTACCGCCGCCTCAACCGCGAGTGGGGGAATGTCCCGGTGCCCATCGGAACCTGCCCGGAATATCAAGGCTTCAAAGGCCTCTGATCCATGGCCATCCAGTCAAAGCCCGCCAGCACCGGAAAGCTCATCCTGCTGATCGTCGTCGCCGCCGTTGTGTGGGGGCTCGATGCCTGGAAAAAGGCGCACCCCGGCTCGGGCCCAGCTCCACGCATGAATCCCCGCCAGACCACGGAAAATCCCAAGACCGCCGAGGCACCGACCGATCCCAATGGCCCCAAGAAAGTCGGCGGCTACGAGGTCTATCAGAACTGTCGCCTCGACACCGAACGGAACAACGACGGCGACAGCTTCGCCATCAAGCTGCCTGACGGGCACACGGAAATTTTTCGCCTCTACTTCGTCGATACCCCCGAGAGCGAGTTCAAGGAATACCGTGACGGCCGCTCGAACCACGAGCGCATCGACCAGCAGGCCGGCTACTTCGGCATCACCCCGGAGAAGTCCGTGGAAATTGGCAAGAAGGCGAAAGACTTTGTGCTCGAGCGCCTGGAGAAGCGTCTCTTCACGCTCTACACGGTCTGGGACAGCCCCTACAACGACGAGCGCTACCACGCCTTCATCGAGTTTCCGTCCAGCGGAGGTGCCCGTCCCCTTGACGAGATCCTCGTCGAGCAAGGCCTCTGCCGCATCTACACCAAGGGTGCGGACACTCCCGATGGCACGCCGATGAACCAGCGGAAGGACCGCCTCCGCGCCATCGAGCGCCAGGCCCGCGACCGCGGTGTCGGGGCTTGGGGATTGCGTTGATCCGCGTCGGAAGATTGAGTCCTTCTGTGTCTGCCGCCGCCCTCATCGACCTCTCCCGGAAGCTCGCCCGTGACCTCGACGGCTTCCGGTTCTCCGAGCCCGTCTCCCACACCTACAACCCGCTCGACTACGCCCGCGCCCCGCATGAGCTGTTCCTGAAGCGCTTCGGCGGTGGAAAAAAGCGCGTCTTCCTGCTCGGCATGAACCCCGGTCCCTTCGGCATGGCCCAGACCGGTGTGCCCTTTGGCGAGATCGCCGCCGTGCGCGATTGGATGGGCATCAGCGCCCCGGTCGGCAAGCCGGTGCCGGAGCATCCAAAGCGTCCGATCGAGGGTTTCAACTGTCCGAAATCCGAAGTCAGCGGCCGACGCCTCTGGGGCCTCTTTTCCGAAAAGTTTCCGAAGCCGGAAGACTTCTTCGCCGAGCACTACGTCGCCAACTACTGCCCGCTCGTCTGGATGAGCACCACCGGAGCCAACCTGACGCCCGATAAGCTTTCGTCATCGGAAATGGAGCCCGTCGAAGCCATCTGCCTCGACCACCTCGCGGAGGTCATTGAGCTACTAAAACCGCAGTACTTGATCGGCGTCGGCGGCTTCGCCGAGGAACGCCTGCGCCGCGCGGCGGAAAAAACCGGTGGCAGCTATCAGATCGGCCGCATCCTTCATCCTTCCCCCGCGTCCCCCGCCGCCAACCGTGGTTGGGCCGAAGCCGCAGAGAAGCAGTTGAAGGAGCAGGGAGTGTTTCTATAAGGAGCTTGGACGTCTCCGTCCAAAGCATCACACGGTGACCTTGCTGTGGACGAGACGCCCACGCCCCTTATACCGTCTGGTGGACACCCACTTGTCAAACGTCTGAATGCCTTTCAGTCTGGCTGGGAAGAATTCGCTCATCTTATCACAGAACAGACCCATGAAAGAATTCCTGCAATGGTTCTTCACTTCGGAGATGTCTTTCGACTTTTCGAGTCCACCGACCAAGGGGCCTCCGGCATTCTTCCTGTTGTTGCTGATCCTGATGATCGCCTCTTGTATCTGGGTTGCCCGCGATGCAGGTAAACGCGGAAAAAAATCGTGGGTAGCCGTATGCTTCATTCTTCTGGCGTGGTGGCCATTTTCATTGCTCTGGTGGAGATGGCTTCGACCCAAACTTCCCGCCATCAAGCCTCCTCCGATGCCTCGGTAAGTCGGGAGAATTTCAGGAACCTGGCTAACTAAACGGGTTGAGGGTCGGAACCTTTGCCT
Organism: Luteolibacter sp.; assembly: GCA_031411755.1. Lineage (GTDB taxonomy): Bacteria > Verrucomicrobiota > Verrucomicrobiia > Verrucomicrobiales > Akkermansiaceae > Luteolibacter. Next base: position 11,020 of record JANOBS010000339.1, read on the forward strand.
TTGCAAAATCCATCGTATTGCGGGTGACGATGGTGAGTTCGTGAGCGAGGGCGGTTGCGGCAATCATGCTGTCTTTCACTGGCATCGGAGTTCCGCGTTTCTTCAGGGCAGCCAACAGTTCCGCCCAGCGCAGCCCCGTTTCGCGATCCCAAGACAGGCAATGGGGTTTCTCCGCGCCCAAGGCGAACCAGCCTTCCAGTGCGGCGCGCTTTTTCCCCTTGGGCAACAAGAGGATGCCGTATCGGAGTTCGCCGAGAATGACCGGATCGACTGCAATTTCGGAGGCATGAAGTTTCAGCCACTCCAGCACCGCCACGTTCGGGCTTGGTCGGGTCATCTCGCTCAACACGTTGGCGTCAACGAGGAACTTCACAGGCTGTCGGTGGATTCGGATTCCAGAGGAGTGAACCAGCCTTTGACCGGGCAAGCCAGCAGCCAGTCGAGAAGACCTTCATTTGCGGGCTCAGCCACCTTAACCAGCCGGTAATCCCCGCGATCAAGACGCTCGATTTCGAACTTCTGTCCCGCGCGAATTCCATCCTGATGGCGAAGCTCGGCGGGAAGAACAATTTGTCCTTTGCTTGAAAGGCTGGTGACCATGGAAGTAAGATGACGTCTTACCTGTCGACTGTCAAATCGCGATTCCTGCAGGACCTTCAAAAAGCAGCCTGACATGTGCTAAAACAGCCTGCATTGCTTCACATCTCAAGTCCCGCCAGGTGAAAGAAGGCCAGTGTCTGTTCCTCGCAGGTGATGGCGAGGACATCGCCCGTGGAGGTCAGGTCGATCCCTTTCGGTCCGCCTTCCTGGGGATTCACGTGGCCTTTGAGAAAGCGTTCCTCATCCAGCACGAGCAGCGAGGCGACGGGCTCGCGGTCTCCGCTCCAGTCGCGATCCTCCGAGTCATAGACATGCACGTAGGGAGTTCCGGCGTCGGCCACATGGAGGCGTCGACCATTGCTGGAAAAGCGGATGCCGTGGGGATAGCCGGAGTTGAGAAGGTTTCCGACCGCCACGGAGGAGGACTTGAGGGGCGCCCGTCGGTCGAACATCAGGACGCTCTTTGTGTTATGGTTGCTGACCGCCAGCCAGGACTTGTCGGGGCTTATTGCGATACCGTCCGGAATCTGGAGTCCCTCCTGAAGTAGGATGGAATTGTTGGGCAGGCTGAATCCGGCACGCAATGGCAAAACATGGCGCGTGATCCGGTGGCTGTAGTTGTTGCAGACCAGCACCTCGGCCTGCTTGTGATCGTGATCGACGATGCAGAGCGAGCCCGGGGAGTTCAGCTTGTGGCGAAGACTGGCCTGCCGGATTTCCTGAAGCGGCTGGACCTGATGAAGCCGGTTTCCCGCCGTGCGTTCCGGGATGGCGAATAGTGCGAGGCTGCCCTTGCGGTTGGCGACAAGCAGCAGGTTCTCGCCGATGAAATCGAGCCCGTGCGGCTCCCGGATGGCATCCGAGCGGATCTCAAGGAAATCGCTTATCCGCACCACTGGCCTGGACGACGAGCGGTCGATCTCGATGTCGAAAACGAAGCACGCGTTTTCGATGAAGGCCGCGATGGCCAGCCGGCGGTTGTCCGGGGAAAAGCGCACATCCTCGGTGCGCCCGATCCGGGAAAGGGCCTCCAGCACCTCGGCGGGCGCGTCGATGTCAATGCCAACGGGTCGGGCATCAGTGAAGGATTCAGGACTTGTCATCCTGCTGTATTCTTAACTGGCCTGCCGAACGTTTGCAAACGCGGGAATCTTCCGTTGAAAGCCCATGGTCCATTGATTCCAGTCTCTCAGAACCTGGAATCTTCTCGCTGTAGGCCTGTCATTCCTCCACTTTGCGCCGAGAACAAATGGTCATCGCTCAAAGGCACCGCCCATGAAGTGGATAGGTCAGGCACTGCTCATTTCCGGCGCCTTGCTCGCGCTGGATCACCGGAACTGGGTTCTGCCGGTCGTGCTCGGAGTCGTGATTCTGCTTTGCGTGAATCTGGCAGGTCGGGCTCGATCCAAAGCGCTGGACGAACGAGCCCACGAGGTGACGTTCAAGGAAGATATCATCCACTACCAGCGTCCGGATGGGGTGACGGAATCCGTTGCTCTTTCATCGCTCCGCGCGGTAATCATCGAGACCAACGATCTCGGCCCCTATGTCGCGGATGTGTTCTGGATTCTGGTGGGAGAGGGAACCAGTGGATGCCGCATCCCACAGGGCGCAGCCGGCGACTCAGAGCTTCTGGAGCGGCTTCAGACACTGCCAGGGTTTGATTCCAGGAAATTTCTCGATGCCATGTCCTCTACCCTTTGTCAGAAATTTACCGTCTGGGAAAAGGATTCAGATGGATCTGAATACGGCTGATTGCTGATGCCACCAATCCTCACCAGTGCCGGTTTCGAACTTCTCTTTCACCGCGCTGAATTTTCACGAGCCATGACTTTCGCCCTAGATCCGTCCAAGGTGCTTGAAACGTTGAAATCAGCGAACGCTTTTGAGGTCGGGGTCTTTTTCCTGATCTCAAACCTCGTGATCTTCATTGGATCGATCGTTCTCTGTTGGGGGCTGGGTGTTCTGTTCAGCAAGAAGCGGATCTTCGATCGCTGGGAACCGCTTCGACCGCTGGAACTGATGGCGGCGATGAGCGCGGTGATCCTCAATGCTGTTGTTTCGGTTGTCGGGTGGTGGCTTTGGACCTTGGATGTCGTTGTCCTGAAACCTTCCTCACCCTTGCAGTCCTTGGTCGATTGCGTGGTCATGATCCTGGCGATGGACCTCGGGATGTATGGCTTCCATCGGCTTGCCCACAGACCTCCATTTTTTCACTGGATTCATCAGTTCCATCACCGCCACGAAGCCACCAATCCGATCAGCCTGTTCGTGCTCCATCCCCTGGAGGTTCTCGGCTTTGGCGGGCTGATGATCCTGTTCCTCACGATCTATCCGATGACGCTTGCCGGACTGATCGGCTACCTCAGCCTGAACCTGCTGTTTGGAACCCTCGGGCATTCAGGAGTGGAGCCCTTCCCGTCCTTTCTCAGAAACCTGCCAGTCCTCCGCTTGATCGGCACCTCGACCTTTCACGCCGAACATCACGAGCACCCGCGTTACAATTTCGGGTTCTACACGCTCTTCTGGGACAAGCTCTTCGGCACACTCGATCCCGGCTACGACCGGCGATTCAGGCAGATCAAAGGGAACGGTTCAGAAGGTTGAGCGCCAATTATCCTAGCTGGCCAAGCCTGCTCAACAGGGCGTCACTTGTAGTTTTCGCGGGTCCAAATCAACGCGTTGGTGAAGGCGTGTCCCAGACGCTGGCTGACCATGTCCACGTCATAGCAATTTTCGTCCACTACGCCGCTGGCGACTTTCTTGAGATAAGCCCTCGCTCCATCCAAATTTCCAAGAAGCGAATTCGGAGAGGAGTGACCCTTTTTCAAACCTGAAACGAGTTTCTCCCGCACCACGCCCAGTCGCTTCTCCAGATCGGCGGCTTTCGCCTTGGTTTCTAACGAAACCGGCACGTGGATGGTTCCCGAATTGCCTTCAACCTGCAAGGCCTTGAGGTCAAGTTTCCCGACGATTTCAAAGTAATGCCGTTGAACTTCCTGATACTCGGTCGCGATGGAAATCATCTCATCGATCAGGACCAGGTAATCCGAATCCATTCTCGCCTCACGAAAAATCTGATTGATCGGCGGTAGTTTGATGAGCTGGTCGGCGGAGTAAGTCGCGCGTCCCTGAGCCAGGTTGTTGTAGAGGATGATCATCCCCTCAAAGTCATGATGGCCGTAGTTCTCCTGGGCGGTGTCACGGATGTACTGGCCCTTCTTCACCTGCATTTCGGGCCGGGCGGGCTTTGCCGGCGTCTGTGCCTGCGAGGTGATCGAAATCAAGACCATCGGCCATGCCAGGATGAACAGGCGGATTTTCATGAGGCATGATTCCTATGGCGAACAATGAAACAGGCCTAATTGATTTTTTGATCAGGCCAGCGCCTTCGAAATAAGCTTGGCGGGTTCCACGCCGACGAGCTTCTGGTCGAGACCGCGATAGGGGAAGGTGAGGCGGTTGTGGTCGATGCCGAGCTGGTTGAGCATCGTCGCATTCAGGTCGCGGATGTGATGGGGATCCTGGGTGATATTCCAGCAGAAGTCGTCGGTCTCGCCGACCGCGGTGCCGCCTTTCACGCCAGCTCCTGCCATCCAGATGGAGAAGCAGCGGCCATGGTGGTCGCGTCCGGCGACGGGGGAACCAAGGGCTCCCTGCGAGTAAACGGTGCGACCAAATTCACCGCCCCAGATGACGAGCGTGTCTTCCAACAGTCCGCGCTGTTTCAGGTCGGTGATGAGGGCGGCGGAGGGCTGGTCGGTGTCGCGACACTGGTTGGGGAGCTGTTTCGTGATCGCGATGTGCTGGTCCCAACCGCGGTGGAAGAGCTGGATGAATCGCACGCCACGCTCGGCCAGGCGACGGGCGAGGAGGCAGTTGGCGGCGTAGGTGCCGGGCTTGCGGGATTCCGGGCCGTAGAGCTCGAAGGTGGCGGCTGACTCATCGGAGAGATCGGTCAGCTCGGGCACTGAGGCCTGCATGCGGAAGGCCATTTCATAAGCATGGATGCGGGCGACAGTTTCCGGATCGCCGACGTCATCGGCGAAGCGCTGGTTGAGAATTTCCAGATCATCGAGCTGGGCACGGCGTTGCTCGCGGCTGACGCCGTCCGGATTTTCAAGATAGAGCACGGGATCGGCTCCTGCACGGAGGATGACTCCCTGATGTTGCGACGGCAGGAAGCCCGCGCCCCAGAGGCGGGAGAAGATCGGTTGGTCGGGGTTCTTTCCAGTGCCCTGGGAAATGAGGACCATGTAGGCCGGGAGGTTGGCATTGTCGGTGCCGAGGCCGTAGCTGACCCACGCGCCGGCCGAGGCGTTGCCGAGCTGCATCGACCCGGTGTTGATCAGCGTGATGGCGGGATCGTGGTTGATCGCCTCGGTGTGCATCGAGCGGATCACGCAGATGTCGCCAGCGATCTTCTGGGTGTGCGGCAGCAGGTCGGAGATCCACACGCCGGAGGGGCCGCAGGGCTTGCCGGGGGCGATGGGCTGGACGACGGGAAAGTTCGACTGTCCGGCGGTCATGCCGGTGACGCGTTGGTCGCCGCGGACCGAGGGAGGCAGGTTGCTGCCGTGGAGCTTGGTGAGCACGTCTTTGCCATCGAAGAGATCGACATGCGAAGGCCCGCCGGACTGGAATAGATAGATCACGCGCTTCGCCTTCGGGGCGATGGTGCGGAAGGCGGCCATGTTTTCCTCATTCGGTTGCTCGCCACGCGCGAGCTTCGCCAGCGAGGGCAGCAGCATCGAGGAAAGCGCGACATGCCCGAGACCGTTGGCGGTCTTTCCAAGGAAGGCGCGACGGGAGTAGGTGAAGGGGTTCATGGGGAAGAAGTGAATGGTGAGTGGTGATTGGTAAATGGTGTGGAAGAACCACCATTCACGACTTACCAATTACGATTTACTACTTTCTCGTCAGCGCCTCGGAGAGGTTGAAGAGGGTGGAGGTGATCTGCGTCCAGGCGGCGAGTTCGAGGGGTGGGGCGACGGCTTCCGTGGGGACCTCGCCGATGGCGAGGAGTTTGCGGGCGGCGTCTTGGTCGGACTGGTAGCGCTGGCGCTCGCGCTTGAGGGCGGATTCGAGGGTGGTCAGCTCGTCTTCGGCGGGCGGACGCGAGGTGACTTTCAGGAAGCCTGCGGCGAGGCGCTCGCGATCGCTGGGATACGACGTGCCTAGTAGTTTCACCGCGAGGGCGCGGGAGGCCTCGACGAATTGCGGGTCGTTGAGGGTGACGAGGGCCTGCAGAGGGGTGTTGGTGGGCAGGCGGCCGATCGAACAGATTTCCCGGTTCGGGGCATCGAAGGTCGAGAGATTGGTCGGCGGGAGGGTGCGCTTCCAGTAGGTGTAGAGCGAGCGGCGATGGAGCTTTTCGCCGTGGTCCTGCACGAAGGTCTGCGAGGTGGCCGGGCTGGAGCCATAGTGGGAGACCTGTCGCCAGAGGTCGCCGGGCTGATAGGGTTTCACGCTCGGGCCGCCGAGGCGTTCGACGAGAAGTCCGGAGGTGGCGAGGGCCTGATCGCGGATCTGTTCAGCGCTGAGACGGAAGCGGGGACCACGTGCGAGCAGCTCGTTGCGCGGATCCTTGGTGAGGAGGGCCGGCGTGGTGTTCGACGACTGTCGGTAGGTGCGGGAGGTGAGGATGAGCTTGATCATCCGCTTCCGATCCCAACCGTTTTCACGGAAATCGACCGCCAGCCAATCGAGCAACTCGGGATGGGATGGCCACTGTCCCTGCGAGCCGAGGTCAGCCGAGGAGCCGGAAAGTCCGCGACCGAAGAAGTGTTCCCAGAGGCGGTTGACCGCGACACGGCTGGTGAGCGGGTGGTCCGGGCGGGTGAGCCAGCGGGCAAGGTCAAGGCGGTTCGCGGGACGGTCCGGGAAATTTCCGCTGGCCTTGTCGAAAGCAGGATCATCCGACAGCTGCGGCAGCAAGGCGGGGCTGCCGGGAGTGACGGCCTCCATCGGCGCGGAATAGACGCCACGGTTGAGGATGTGGGTCACGCGGGGCTTCGGCGCGGTGTTCATCACGAGCACCTGATGCTTTTCGGTGAGCATCGAAAGCCGCTCGGTGAGGTTCTCGATCTGGCTGCGAAGCGTCGCCTTTTCCGGGGCGATCTGATGGAAGTAATCGCGGAGCTGCGTGGCTTGCTCGGGCGTGCGCGTGACGGGATCGGCAGCAAGGATGTCGGTGATCGCGGCAGGGTGCGGCGAGCCATCGTCATTTCCAGAAATCGCGAAGACCTGAAAGCGGGCGGGCGAGGTGCTCTGTCCGTAGTTGAAGAGGATCTCGGTGGTGACGTAGGGCGTGGCGCTGGGCTGGACGGGAGTGGCGAAGGTCAGAGTGAGGTGCTGCGGTGTCGTGCTGCCGGTGGGTGGCGCCCAACCGACGAGTGGGTCGGTGATGAGGGCCTTGCGGGGCTCGAAGCCGGGCTGCTCGCCGCTGGCACTGAGACGGGAAACCGGAAGGATCGCATTCAGGTCGACGTTGCCCGCGGGAAAGCTGGAGACCGAGGTGGTGATGGAGCTGAGGAGGAAATTTCCCTCCAATCCTTTCGCACCGCCAAATCCGAGCTTGCCCTTCGATTTTTCACTCGGTGAAAACACCACGCGGACACCACGGATCGGCGGGCCGCCGACGGGGAGCTTGGTGAGGATGTTGTAGGCGGCGAAATCACCGCCGCCGATGGTGATGGACTGATCCGGCTGGATCTTGATGCGGTCCGGGCTGCCGTTCGGAGCGGTGGCGGAAATGACTTCCAGTGGCGTGAGCGTGAGGTCCTTGCCGCGCTGGGCGAGGTCGGTGCGCTGATCGACTTCCCACTTCGCTTGGGCCTCGGGGATCGGTGCGGCATAGGCCTGTTTGGATTTTTCCAGTTCGGCTCGAATACTTTCCGCCTCAGCTGGGGTCGCTAGGCAGGAGCCGGCATTGATCGAGGGAGCGGCATTGACGCCGCGGTCTCCGGCGAGCCCTGCATCACCGACCGTATTGAAGAAGGCGAAGAAGCGGTAGTAGTCGCGCTGGGTGATCGGGTCGTATTTGTGATCGTGGCACTGGGCGCAGGCCATCGTGAGGCCGAGGAATGTCTCGGACGTCGTCTTGACGCGGTCTGCGACGTAGTTGGTGAGGTTTTCCTCGGGGATGGTGCCGCCTTCGTGGGTGATGGCGTGGTTTCGGCTGAACCCGGTGGCGACGATTTGTTGCTCGGTGGCGTTCGGTAGAAGATCGCCGGCGAGCTGCTCTGTTAGAAATTGATCGTAAGGCTGGTTGTCGTTGAACGACTTGATGATCCAGTCGCGCCAAATCCATTGATCACGGCCGCCGTCGATCGAGTAGCCGTTGGTGTCGGCATAACGCGAGGCATCCAGCCAACCGACGGCGAAATTCTCACCGAAACGCGGCGAGGCGAGGAGCCGGTCGATCAGCGCGTCGTAGGCATTCGGCGAAGGATCCTCGATGAAGGCCTTCACCTCCTCCGGCGACGGCGGCAGGCCGGTGAGATCGAAGGTCGCCCGGCGAATCAAGGTCGGGCGATCGGCCTCAGGGGAAAACGGCAGGTTTTCGGTCTTGAGCTTGGCGGCGATGAAGTGGTCGATCGGATTTGGTGACGCGTCTGCAATTTCCGGTACTGGAGCTTTTTTCGGAGTCTGGAAGGCCCAATGGCCCTCATAGATCGCGCCTTCCTGGATCCATCGAGTCAGCTTCTCGGCGTCTTCGACGGTGAACTTCATGTGCGCCTCCGGCGGCGGCATCACGTCGTCAGGATCGGTGCTGGTGATGTGTTTCACCACCAGCGACTCCTCGGGTTTTCCCGGAACGATGGCGGGCTTTCCGGACTCGCCGCCCTTCAAAGCCCGTTCGCGGAGGTCCAGTCGCAGCTCGCCTTTGACTGCGGCGGCATCGGGTCCGTGGCAAGTGAAGCAGGTCTTCGAAAGGATCGGCCGAATGTCCCGGTTGAACGCCAGCGGCTCGGCGGCTCCGAGAGGGAGAACGAGTGCGGTGGAGGCGGCTAGGAAGCGTTTCATGGAAAGAAAGTCCGATACGAGTCTGGAGCTATAAATGTATCGAGGAAAGCGCTGATGCAAGGAGTGTGGACGTCTCTGTCCACACTGGCTTGCTTCGTGGTTGCTGTAGACGTGAGGTCCACGCGTCTTATGCCCGCAGAAGATTCCACGCGGTGACCAGGGCCTTGAGGCCGGCCATTTCGATCGAGGGATCAATGCCGCAGCCCCAGAGCAGTCTTCCATCGTCATGCTGGAGCTGGACATAGGCGGCGGCGTTCGCGTCGGACCCGCCACGCACGGCGTGGGAGCGGTAGTCGGTGACCTTGAAATCCTTCTGGCCGATGCTGTCCATGGCGTGGACGAAGGCATTGATCGGGCCGTTGCCGAGGCCCTGAATCTGGCGCGTTTCGCCGTTCAGTACGATGGTCGCCGTACATTTCACCGTGCCGCGCTCCTCGGTGTGGTGGACGAGTTCGTAGTCCTGCACGCAGAGCGGGACTTCGAGGTTGGCGAAGAAGCGATGGAAGGCGTCGCGGATCTCATCGGGCGTCAGCTCACGGCCCAGCTCATCGGCCAAGTCGTAAATGCGCTTTCCGACCTGCGGGTGCATGGTCTTCGGCAGCTCCAGGCCGTGCTCGCGCTCCAGGATGTAGGCGATGCCGCCTTTTCCGGACTGCGAGTTGATGCGGATGATGGCCTCGTAGGGTCGGCCAATGTCCTGCGGATCGATGGTCAGATACGGCACACCCCAAGGAATCTGCGGATCGGCTTTGAGCTCCTTTTCCCGGCGGTCGAGGCCTTTCTTGATGGCGTCCTGATGGGAGCCGGAGAAAGCGGTGAAGACCAGTTCGCCGGCGTAGGGTTGGCGCTCCGGCACGACCATCCGCGTGACCCGCTCATAGACGTTGCGGATGCTGGTGAGGTCGGAGAAATCCAGACCGGTTTCGACGCCGTGGCTGTTCAGGTTCAGGGCGACCGTGACGATGTCGAGGTTACCAGTGCGTTCGCCGTTTCCGAACAGCGTGCCCTCCACCCGATCCGCACCCGCCATCAGGCCCAGCTCGGTGGCGGCGACTCCGGTGCCACGGTCGTGGTGGGTGTGGAGGGAAATAATGACCGAGTCGCGACGGTCGATGTGGCGACCCATCCACTCGATCATGTCGGCGTGGATGTTTGGCGTGGTCCACTGGACGGTGTCCGGCAGGTTGATGATCATTTTTTTCTCCGGAGTCGGCTGCCAGACGCCGATCACCGCGTTGCAGCATTCCAGGGCGAAATCGAGCTCGGTGTCGGAGAAGGACTCCGGCGAATACTGAAGCACGACCTCGGTCTGCGGAATGGTCGGCACCAGCTCTTTCACCAGCACCGCCCCGGCCACCGCGATGTCGCGGATCTGTTCACGCGAGGCATCGCTGAAGGTCACGCGGCGCTGCAGTGGCGAGGTGGAATTGTAAATGTGGACGATGGCGCGCTTTGCCCCGGCGATGGCCTCGAACGAGCGGCGAATCAGGTGCTCACGGGTCTGCACGAGGATCTGGATCGTCACGTCATCCGGGATCCGGTTCTCCTCGATCAGGCGGCGGCAGAAATTGAACTCGGTGTCGGCGGCGGAGGGAAAGCCGATCTCGATCTGCTTGAATCCAACGCGGCAGAGCAGGTCGAAGAACTCCAGTTTCTCCTCGATCGACATCGGCTGCGGAAGCGCCTGGTTGCCATCGCGAAGGTCCACCGAGCACCACTCAGGCGGGTGGGTCAGAAGTTGGTCCGGCCAAGTGCGGTCGGGCAGGGAAACCGGAGGAAAGGGCCGGTATTTGGAAATGGAAGAGGAGTTCATGGAAGAAGAATGACGAATGAGGAATTTTCGAATGACGAAAAAGAGGCGTCGCGAAGGGTGCGACAGGCCGGGTGACGACGGGGAAATAGGGATAAGGTTCAGCGGGCGGCCAACCCTAGAAGGAGCGGCCGCAGCTCAAGGAGCATGCTGAAGGACATCGTCACGGCCCGAAAATTGGCGCGGCGGGTCGCGACTGTCGAGAGGAAAGGCGGCGCGCCTCGGAACTTGGAACTTGGCCTTTGGAACTTGGAACTTAAATTCCCCGTCGTGTTCCAAATCGTCTTCAACGAAATCAGCGCCGCCGAAATCTCCCAGCTCGGGACGTTGGAGCAGCTCGAACTGCTCGATGAGTTCAAGGTTTCCGAAAAGGACCTCGAAACCCTCGATGGCGAACGCTTTGGAAAGCTCGAACGCGATGGCAAGAAGCTCTATCGCTTCCGCTCGAAGGACCACCGCTTTTACTTCGAGGTGAAGGACGGCTCGGTCATCGTCCACCGCGTCCTCACCAAGGGCACGCTCTCAGACTTCCTCTTCCGCTCGAAGATGCCGATTGGGGAAGATGAGGAACTCGCGAAGTCCAAGCACTTCTGGCAGCTCATCGACGAAGGCCGGAATGCGCGGAGGCTTTAGGGGCTGTGGATTTTCCTTTCGTCCCGCCTGCTGGCTTCGGTAGCTTCAGCGAACATGAAGTGGTTGATTTATCTCGTGGTGGCGGTGTGCATCATCGGCGGCTGGATTTTCTACAGTCTTCCCAGCCAGGAGACGAAGGACCTTGAGGCGAAAATCGCGGCCTTTGAGAACAGCGGCATGGACGAAAACAATGAGCTGCCCAAGCTCAAGTCGCGGCTCGAATCCCAGGCCAATGAGAAGATCTTTTCCGGCATCCTGCTGACGTTCCTGACCGCTGGTCTGGTGGGGACCTTGGTGGTGGTCGACGTGCTGCCGATGCTGGCCCACAAGGCGACCCATTCGGTTTACGACAGCGGTGCGCAGGTCGAGGAGGATGCGATGCATGCGGCCCGCTCGAAGGTGGCACAGGGCGACTACGTCGGCGCGATCGAATCGTTCCGCGAGGCGGCGAAGGCCGATCCGCTCAACCGCATGCCGTGGGTGGAAATCGCGAAGATCCAGCGGGAAAACCTCGAAGATCCGAACGCGGCGATCCAGACGATCCGCTACGCCTTGGAAAGCCAGGAGTGGGAGATCAACAACGCAGCCTATTTCCTGTTCCGCCTTGCGGAACTTTATGATGAGGACGCCGGCGACCGCATGTCGGCCACGACCATGCTTCAGCAGGTGATCGACCAGTTCCCTGAAACCCGCCACTCGGCCAACGCCCGCCACAAGCTCCACGAGTGGGGCTTGATCTGAGATTATGCGGCAGCGGGCGCGGTCATTCCTCAGGCTGCACCCGCTGCTGGGTGGTGCCTTCGCTGCGGTGACCGCGGTGGTGGCGATGCAGGTGTCGCTGGGCTTGTTCCTGATCGCGGTGGTGGTGGCGGCGGCAATCGCCAACTGGCTGCTGGGAAAGCGGGCGGCGATAATTGCCCTTGTCTGCACCTTGGCCGCTGGCGGCTCATTCGGCTTTCGAAATACCGCGACGCACGAGGCCTCCGAGCGCCTGATTTCAATCGGACGACCTTCAGGCATCGTTTCCGCGCGGATGCTGGAAGATGCGAAGCCCGCGGGACGTGGGTGGTCGGGCCTTGCCAAGCTGGAATCGAAGGAGCTGCCGACCGCCACGGTGATGTGGTATGGCGGCGGAGAGTCGCCGGTGTCGGGCTCCGAGGTCACGGCACGCGGGAATTTTTCGCCAGCATCGCCGCCACGAAATCCTGGGGAATTCGATGAACCCGCGTGGCTGGAAAGGCAGGGTGGTGCGGCGCTTTTCCTGGCGGATCGGGAAGGCGGTACGGTCACGACTGGAAAGTGGGCAGCATGGGCGGCGAGCGTGAAAATGGGCTTCCGCACGGCGGTGACGGCTGGCTTGGCCGAGGACAGCCGCGAGGCAAATGTGATCCGCGCGGTGGTGATCGGTGAGTATCCGAAAGACGACGACGAGGTGGTGGCGGCCTTTCGGAACAGCGGCACGCTGCATGTGTTTTCCGTGAGCGGCCTGCACGTGGCGATGGTCGGGATGGCCGTGTGGTTTTTTCTCAAACTGCTGGGCGTGCCGCGTCGGGTCTCGATCCCATTGCTGATTGCCCTCATGTTCGGCTACGCATGGATCACGGGAAACAGCCCTCCGGCGGTGCGTTCGGCGTGGATGGCGGCGGTGTTTCTTAGCGCGTTCATGGCGAGGCGGAGGCCGGATTTGCTCAATGCCCTTGGCGCGGTGCTTCTGGGCGCGGCGGTCTGGGACGGGCGTCTGTTAGGGCAGGTCGGCGTGCAGCTTTCGTATGGCGTGGTGGCCGCCATCGGACTGTGGGGTGGCTGGTTTTCGCGGAAGCTGGGGAAATTCGCCGAGCCGGATTCCTATCTGCCAAAGGTCCTGCTGACGAACTGGCAGGCCCGCTGGTTCGGCGCGAAACGCTGGGTCACCGACTCGGTGGCGGTTTCCTGCGCGGCGGGCCTCGGCTCGACTCCTCTCACCGCCTGGCATTTCGGCCTCGTGACGCCGGTGGCGGTGATCGCCTCGCTGTTCATGATTCCGGTGGTGTTTGTGCTGCTGGTTCTCGGGCTGGTGTCGGCCGCCGTGCATCCGTTTTCGCCGCAGGCAGCCAGCGGGCTGAATCAGGCGAATGGCAAGGTGGCGCTGCTCTGCTCCGGACTGGCGGAAAAGCTCGCCGCGATCCCCGGTTCCAGCGTGACGATCCCAAGAGGCGGCCGACCCTTCCTCCAGATCTACGATCTCGAATACGGGGCGGGTGCGGTCTGCTTCGCGGCCAGCGATGGCGCGGTGATGTTGGATTGCGGGGATAAATACACCTTCCGGCGCGTGGTGTTGCCGTCGCTGAGGTCTTTCGGCGTGAGCCCGGATTCCGTCGTCCTGAGTCATCCCGACGGCGGCCACATCGGCGGCGGCGCGACCTTGCTCGAGTCCACCCGGATTCACCAGGTGCTGCTGCCGGTCGAGCGCTCACGCAGCCCGTCGTATCGCGACTGGCAGGCCGGTGGTTTGAAAACGCTCCTCGCGAAACCCGGCCTGCGGTTGCCCTTTCCCGATGACGCCACGCTCGAAGTCCTGCACGCTCCCGACCCGCTGGCCTGGGACGCGATCGCCGATGAGCGGGTCGCCATTTACCGACTGAACTGGCGCGGCTGGCGGATTCTCTTCGTGAACGACGCCGGGCTGCGGACCGAGCGGAAGCTGCTGGCGTCCGGGCAGGATCTGCACGCGGACATTTTGATCGCCGGGCGCCATCGGACGGACCTTTCCCTCGGCGATGAGTTTATCAATGCGGTGGCTCCACGGGTGATCGTGGCTTCGAACTCCCCTCATCCGCCGGAGGAACGGCTCGATCCGCGAAAGGTTTCGTGGTGGGAGAAATCCGGCATTGCGGTGCTGGACCAACGCGCCACCGGCGGCGTCACGATCACGCCGGAAAAGGATGGATCGTTGATGCTGAAAGGCTTCGTCGACGGCCGCATGCTGCGACTTACTCCGCGCTGAGCGGCTTCCGACCGCGCAGACGGTGCATGGATTTCCCCTCAGCCTCCCACTGGACCTGGAAATCCGTCTTCGGATAAAAGAACGTGTCCTCTGCCCATTCCAGCCGCTCCAGCTTTCCGAAACGCGTCACCTGTTCCATCGCCCACTCGAAATACTCCGGGTGATCGGTCATGAAAAGGAACTCGCCGCCGGGCTCCAGCACCTTCCACAGCGCTTCGAGAAAGTCCTGCTGCACCAACCGCTTGCGATGGTGCTTCGCCTTCGGCCACGGATCCGGGCAGAGCAGGTGCAGACGCGAGACGGAGCCTGCGGGAAACAGCCACTCGATCGTGTAGCGGCTCTCTAGGCGCAGGACCTTGGCATTCGTCAGCCCGGCCCGAGAAATCCGTTTCCCTACTTTCCGCACGCGGCCCAGCAGTCGCTCGACTCCGAGAAAATTCCGATCGGGGTATTCCGCTGCCATCCCGAGCAGGAACGAGCCGTCGCCGCAGCCCAGATCGATCTCCAGCGGCTTGTTTTCGGAAAAGACCTCCGATTTCTCCAGCACCCGGAAATAATCCGCCGGAATGAACTCGGCAGGCACCGGAGGGCGGGGGAGGAGCGGGGAACTGGCCGTCATGACGGGGAAAACCTCACGCATTCCCCTGCGGGGTTAAAGCTGAAAACGGAAAGCTGAAATTTGAAAATTCAGCAGAGAAGATCCAGAGTGCCCTTCTTATTTCAGCTTTCCGCTTTCCACTTTCAGCTTTCCGCGTGGGTTCCGCTTGACGCTGTTTCCCGTGCGTCCATAGCTTCGCGGAACGTCCAACGCGACTCCCGCAACGGACCCGACTCCACAACTCTCCCACCATGGACCTTCAGGAAATTCGCCGCATCGTCGAGCTCATGAACGAGCATGGCCTCACCTACTTCGACCTCACCGGCGAAGACTTCCATCTGAAGCTCAAGAAAGGCCCGGATCTCGCCGCGCTGAAGGGAATGCTCGCCGCGATGCCCGCCCAGGCAGCTCCGGTCGCTGCCGCGCCCGTGGCCTCGGCTCCAGTTGCCAGCGCCCCAGCCGCCGCTGAAGGCGCGGAAATCACCTCTCCGATGGTCGGCACCTTCTACCGCAAGGCTGCCCCGGATGCCCCGAACTTCGTCGATGTCGGCTCCACCGTTTCCGAAGGCCAGACGCTCTGCATCATCGAGGCCATGAAGGTGATGAACGAAATCAAGGCCGAACGCTCCGGCACGATCTGCGCCGTCGTCGCCGAGGACTCCAACCCCGTCCAATACGGCGACGTCCTCTTCCGCATCAAGTGATCGGCCTTCCTCCGATCACTGCTCACCGATCACCTGTCACCTCTTCCCATGTTCAAGCGCGTCCTGGTCGCCAATCGCGGCGAAATTGCCCTCCGCATCATCCGCGCCTGTCGTGAACTCGGGGTCGAATCCGTCGCCGTTTACTCGGAGGCCGATGTCGACTCGATGCACGTCCACCTCGCCGACGAGTCGGTCTGCATCGGGCCTGCATCCAGCAAGGAAAGCTACCTGAAGCCGGACCGCATCATCGCCGCCGCCGAGATCACCGGGGCCGATGCCATCCACCCCGGCTACGGATTCCTCTCGGAAAACGCGCGCTTCGCCGAAATCTGCGCCTCCTCCGGGATCAAGTTCATCGGACCGTCCTCCGAAGTCATTTCGATGATGGGCGACAAGGCCACCGCCCGCGCCACCGCCGTTGCCAATGGCGTTCCGATCACCCCGGGCACCGACATCATGCCCGACGCCGAAACCGCCTTCGAGGCGGCGAAAAAGATCGGCCTGCCCGTCATGATCAAGGCTACCGCCGGCGGTGGTGGTCGCGGCATGCGCCCCTGTTTCAAGGAAGAGGAATTTCTTTCCCTCTTCCAGGCCGCTTCCAACGAGGCTCTCTCCTGCTTCGGGAATGGCGAATGCTACCTCGAAAAGCTGGTCCTCAACCCCCACCACATCGAGTTCCAGGTCTTCGGCGACTCCCACGGAAATTTCATCCACCTCGGCGAGCGCGATTGCTCGATGCAGCGCCGCAACCAGAAGATCATCGAGGAATGCCCCTCGCCGCTCCTGACGCCGGAGCTCCGCCAGCGCATGGGCGACGCCTCCGTCAGCCTGATCAGCTCGATCGGCTACGAGAATGCCGGCACCATCGAGTACCTCGTCGATGAAAAGGCGGAGAATTTCTACTTCATGGAGATGAACACCCGCATCCAGGTGGAGCATCCCGTGACCGAGGAGGTGATGGGCTGCGAGCTCATCAAGGAGCAGATTCGCGTCGCCGCCGGCGAGTCTTTGTCCGACCACGTCCTCAAGGCATCTCCCCGCGGCCACTCCATCGAGTGCCGCATCAACGCCGAGGATCCCTACAACAATTTCTGCCCCAGCCCCGGCAAGATCGACATGTGGTACGCCCCCGGCGGAAAAGGCGTCCGCGTCGACACTCACGTCTACTCCGGCTACTCGGTCCCGCCGTACTACGATTCGATGATCGCCAAGCTCATCGTCACCGGAGCCACCCGCGAGATCGCCATTGCCCGCATGAAGCGCGCCCTCTCCGAGTTCATGATCAAGGGCATCAAGACCACCATCCCCTTCCAGATGGAAATCCTCGATCATC
>JANOBS010000340.1:0-7660 GCA_031411755.1 Luteolibacter sp.
GCAAGAGGAATTGCTCCTTTGGCTGTCCTCGCAATTAGCAGGAGATGCCTGGATACAATGATGACTCATCCGCTCGCAGAAAGCCTTTTCAGTATGGACATTTTTTGCGAATTACGACTCCCTACACTTGCTGCTTACTGCGGATTTGAACCCGTCTCGAACCCTGAGTGCATGCCCAACGTGCAGTTCGACCGGGTGGTCCCTGAAGCAGGAAGAGGTGTTTGGCATTCTGTGAAAGCCTGAAATTATGAACGTAGAATCCGCCATAGAAGGCTTTCGTCTGCCAACGAATTTTGAAATACCAATCATTGCAACGTGCGTGAATCACGGCTACGCGGCGAGCGGGTTGGTCGAAAACTGGGCTTTGTCTTTGGCTAGGCTCGGTCTTGAAAAACATGTCCTCATCGTGGCGTTGGACGATGGCGCCGCGAAGCTAACCAAGAACATGCCTGGGTCAACGTTGCGCTGGAACGCGGAAAATTTGCCTGTCCCATCGCGTGACTCTCTGCTCTTCCGTAGGGAAGGGTGGAAGCCTGTGGTGTTTTCCAAGGTGGCTTGCGTGGGCATGTTGCTTGAAGCGGGATATCCGGTTCTTTTTAGTGATGCAGACGTCGTCTTCCTCCGAAATCCACTGACTTGGTTCCCGGACGAGCACTTGACGGATTTCGCATTTCAGTCGGACAGCGACTCCGAAGTGAACAGCCATTGTCCATCGTTGCTTTGCAGTGGTCTCTACTTTGCCCTTCCGACCCAAGCCGCCATTGAGACCCTCAACTATAGTGAAAGCGATTTGAACGCTCATGGAGGAGAACAGGATTTCTTTCGGCATAGGTTGGCCGCAGATCGCAGTGCCCGCTGTACGATGCTGCCTCTTGAGCTTTTTCCAAACGGAGCCTATTGGCAGAAGTACTCTCCTTCAGATCCTGTGGCAGTCCACACGAACTGGGTAGTGGGTGACGCTGACAAAATTGCACTCTTGCGACGCACTGGTCTCTGGTTGCTTTAATCCACTACGATGAAGAAAGCGGAAGAAATTTACACCAAATACTTAGCGCCATTAAGCGGTGCGTCCGGCTGCTGCGATGCTAATGAATACCGGGCAATCCTAGAGCACCTCACCGAGAGAGCTCCTTGCCGCCTTCTGGTGTTCGGATGTGGAAATGATAGTGCAGCTTGGTTGGCGGCGAACGAGGGCGGGCAAACACTGTTCCTAGAAGACTCCCTCAAATGGGCGAGAGAGGTCGAAGCTGCCCAACCCGACGCGGATATCGTCGTGATTTCGGTCACCGCCCGCCCTGAACGATGGCGGTTTAATCTGAACGATCTACGACAAGGAGGCGGGGAAACAGAATTAGCTCTGGACCTGCCTGATCGCGTTCGAGAGACCGCTTGGGATTTTGTCATAGTGGATGGCCCAATGGGTGAAATCTATGGCGGTGCTGGACGTCAATCGAGTTTGTTCGAAGCTTCGCGGCTCGCAGCTCCCAATAGCATAGTCTGTGTGCACGACGCAGATCGTCCGCTAGAGGGGCTGTTTTGCCAGGAACTTTTCGATTCTGATTGGAACTTTCGTTGTGTGGGGCGGCTGCGGATCTACCAGACTACTTGCGAAAATGTCCACACAACGTAAGCGTGGTCAGGACCTGCTCTGCTCAGTCGTTGCACCGGCACTTTCGTACATGTCATAGTCCTCGGAACTATGGTCGCTATGAACGAATACCTGATTCGGCAGGACTCCTCAATCTCTGTGTCCTCAGCGTTTCTGAAATGCCGACGCCTTCAAGCGATGAGCGAAACTGACGGAGAACCAAGTTTGCTTACTTTTTGAGATCCAGCATCGCCTTGCCCATCGACTCTCCCACCAGCATGAAGGTTTCGGCGTTGCCGTGGTAGTGGAAGCTCTGGTTGCGAGGGGAGACTTCGGGGGCGCGATAGAACGAGCGAGTATCGACCGATTTCACATTCCCCGCAAACTCCGGGTGCTTGGCCGGATCGCCCACGTTCATCTGGGCCTTGAAGATGGTGTCGGCGCTGCTGCCGGGTTCCCAGCCTAGGCCGCCGTTGAACCCGCAGGTCGCGACGACGAAGGGGGCCTTGGGTGCGTTGAATTCCTTGCGCAGAGTGTTGATGAGGTGGGTGAGGTTTTTCTCATAGCGGGCCGCTTGAGGGTTTGCAGGGCCTGTGCCCTGTTCACCGCCGTCCTTGTGTCCCTGCCACCAGCCGAAGCCGGCGATCTCGTAACCACGGCCTTTCCATTGCGGATACTTCGCGTCGAAGTTGGCGAGCACTTCCTTGGCGGCGTTGAAGCAATCGTCGTACTGCTTTCCGGCATACCAGTCGATCGGCTTCGGCTCGGTTCCTTTCTGCCAGCGATCGGGCGATTGCTTGTATCCGGCATAGACCCAGGTGACGCCTTTCTCGTCGGTCTGCTCAAAGCTCTCCGAACCCGGAGGCAGGAAATCCCAGCCGAGCGAGCGGTTGCCCTGGCTGGCCTTGAGGATGAGAACGGGTTCGTCGTGATGGTTGCCAACCATGTGTCCGAAGCCCAGCTCCGGCCCGATGCTGGTGGCTCCCGCTCCGCAGCCGATATCGAGCCACTTGTTGGCGGTGGCGGTAACGACGCCGGTGTACCAGACCTCATTGCGCGGCACGAAGTTGCCCTTGTCATCGGCGAGGTATTTGAACTTCCCGTCGTATCCGACCACCGACTTGAGGGTTCCGGGGATATCGCGGCGTGAATACCAACCCAAGGCACTGCCCTGTTGGTTCAGGTAGGTGACCTTGAAAGGCACCTTCTTACCGCCTTCGATCTTCAAGGCCTTCTGCACGGCCTGTCCACCGGGTTCCTTGCGATAGACCTCCGTGCCATCCACGGTCATGATGTTTTCCTCGGATGCGCCATAGCCTGGGCGGAACTCATAGACTCCGGTGGCCGGCATCTGGAGTTGGCCGCGCAACACCGCGACGCCTTCCTTGGGAAATGGAGTGGGATTGATCCCGCCAATTTCCGCGAGCGTGATCGTCTGCAACGGCTTCAGCTTGTCGTAATCGGTGGCGGCATTCGGCGCGCCCTCATACATCGAGAGTACAGCGTCCGTGAACTCTTTCCCCCAGCGCGAATCGGCTCCGGTCACTTGGCCGATGCCGACCATGTTCGATTGGCCGGAGAGGATGTAAACTTTGACCGGCGCGTCCTTGGCACCGGCGCTGCCCGCGCAGAGCATGGCGGTGGTGAGTGAAAGCGGCAGCAGGAGCCGATGTCCTAGGAGGATTGAGATGTTCTTCATCATGGGTTGGTGGTCGTGAAACTGGATTCGAAAAATGACGTCTCGTCTCTGAACTTGATCAGGCAGGTTCCTTCTACTTCACCTGTCCGGCCATTTGAGTGGCGAGATCCTTCAAGCTTTTCGGCCACGCCTCGAAGCTGACCCCTTTGCCGCCGGAAATGGAGGGAGTGGTGATTCCTTCTGCCAGACTCTTGCCCGGCTGGGCATAGAGGAAGGGAACCGCTTCCTTGCCGAAGGTTGAGGGCAGGCTCTTGGCGAAGATTTCCAACTCAGCGGAATAGTCGGCGGGAACGTATCCAAGGTTGGCCTGACCCGGTATCCAGATCACACCGGCCACTGCCATCGGGGTGAGCGGGCTGACGCAGAAGTTGTAGGCAAGGGTGGGGACGGTGTCGGGTTTGACCTCGCCGTCACGACCGGGTTCCGGGAATGCGGGATACTGCAGCGGCGCAGCGGACAGGTTGGTGCCCTTACTGGCCATGGCGGCGACCTTTTCCACCTCGGCCTTCACTGCCTTCACGTAGTCGGCGATGGCCTTGTTCGAGACCTCCGAGTTCGGATCTTGGAGGAGCAAGGCATCGAGACGGGCGCGAAACGCGGGATTCTTCAGTTCCTTGACCCCGGCGAATGAGGTCCATGACAGCGGCGAGGCCATGTCTTTCCCCTGGCCGCAGGACATGCTCACAAAGCCCTGCGGGATGCCGGGTCGGTTGAGCGCCTTGGCAAACTCGTAGGCGAACATGCCGACGCAGTCGTCCGGGTTCTTGAAATCCGCCGTGAGCCAGATGGACCGGTATTTGCGGTCGCCTCCGACTTCGAAGCTGCGCTTTCTCGGCGTGGGATTGGTGCTGGCCGAGGTTCTCCGCCTGAACTCCCGCACCAGCGGCATCGCTTCTGGAACGGTGGCGTTTGGAACACGTTTGTCATACGCGGGCTCGGTCGTCAGGAGAGTGTTTCCTGTTAGAAACCAGACGTCGCCGACGAGGATGTTCTGGACGGTTCTGCTTTGCCCGTGGCTGGCTTTCACTTCCAGGGTGATCGGCTGAGTGGACGCCTTGAGGGCGGGGAAGGAGACGGACCACTGTTGGCGATCATTTGCCACGGCGGATCGAGTGGTGCCACCGAGAGTCACGGTCACCTCCACGCCCTTGTTGGCGAATCCCCAGACGGGGATCGGCTGATCGCGCTGGAGGATGGCACCATCGCGAAACATGGCGGCCAATTCGAAGACGGGTTGATCCGAGTTGGTGGATGCGACGAGTTTCGCTTTGGTTGCCGCCGCCTTTTCCACGTCGTCCTCTTCAAACAGAAGCTTGCCGTCGAGGATGGCGAAGGGAGTCGCAGGAAGACCGGCCTTGTTGTAGAGGTTCGCATTCATCGGTGCCGCGCAGTAGGAGTATTGCACCCCGATCGGCTCGGGCACGTCCTTGGAGGTCACCACGACGGTATCGCCCTCGATCACGGCCTCTGCGGCATGCCACTTCCGATCCTTGCCGCAGAGGCGGAAGAGATTGAGTTTTTCACCGGGTGTCGCGCGCGCGGGTTCGACAAACTTGTCAGGCTCCTTACTGTCTTTCTCCAGCCCCTTGCTGCCGACCATCAGTCCGCCGAAGAGGCTGTCTTTCTCGAACGAGACGACCGCCTTGTTTCCGGTGATGGTGGCTTTCTCAAAGATCGGGCCGGTGTAGGCGATGTCGCGTCCGTAGTCCTTGGCCAGTGCCCAGCGCGCCAGTCGCATGCCCGGGTGGAGCTTGTTCTGGTAATGGATGGCTCCGGTGGCGGCGGGATTGAGGTCGATCTGCACCACCATCCCGACATGCTCGCGGTTGTTCATGAAAAACAGATGCTGGGCTTGGCGGACTTCGGCCATGCCGAGTTCATCGGGGTCTGGTGTGCCATAGGCCTGCATCTGGGTGAAATAGAATGGCATGTCGGGCATGCCCCAGGCATCGCGCCAGCCACGGACCAGCGACTCCATCCGGGCTGCATAAAGCTTTCCGTCGCCGTTGTTGGATTCGCCCTGGCACCAAAGGGATCCGCGGACGGGGAAGGGGACGACTGGCGCGATCTTACCGTTGGAAAATTGCGAAGGCCCGCGCCACTCGCCGGCGATTCCCGGCAGGTTCGGGCGTGGCAGTGGCTTTTCCACCGGGAAGCCCACCTCGGCGGAGGCCTTCCGCCAAGCGTCCAGATCCTGATAGTACTTCGCGAACGCCGAGCGCCCCTGCTCCAGTCCGACATCGCCATTGTGGATCAGATCGGCGTCCACCTTGAGACCCGCATGCGCCTCGATAGCCTTGCGTTGCGTGAACGCCTCGATGCGGGTGTTGCTGTGGGAGGTCAGAAGGATGCCGACCGGCACCTTGAGTTCCTTGTGGAGTTCATAGGCGAAGGAAAGGGCCAAGGCCGAGAAATCGCCCGCCGAGCGGCTGGTTTTCCATCCCGCCTCCGACTTCACCTTTTCCTGCGGATAGAGCGCGGACACGGTGTCCGTCCTCAACTCGCGGATGGGCACCTCGGCTGTGGCCTTGGCCATTTCCAGAGCCAGGGGCAGGCAGTTCGACTTGCCGACAAACCACTCCATGTTGGATTGACCCGATGCGTGCCAGACCTCGCCGACGAGGATGTTCTTGAGCACGACTTTGTGGCCATCGCTGTCGCTGATGAGCATCTCGGCGGGTTCGGAGCTGGCGGTCAGAGGCTTGAGCTTGAGCATCCATTTGCCATCGGCTCCGGCCTTGGCGGTTTCCTTCTGTCCGGCGAATTCCACCGTGATCGTGGCTCCGGGCTTGCTCCAGCCCCACACCGGCATGGGCATTTCGCGCTGAAGGATCGCATTGTCGAGAAATGGCGAGCCCAGTTCGATGGCGGGTGCAGCTTGATCCTGCGCGACCACTGAGGCGAAGGGGGAGAGCAGCAAGGCCGCGAGGATGGAGAAGAAGGCCTTGCTCGTGTGTCGCTTGTTCATGTTCTTGTGATCCTGATCGATTCTTGATCTGTAAAATAATGCCAACGTCAGCGCCCAGATTGATGACGGGTTCCCAAACGATGGCGAGACGGGCATCATTTCATTCACCCGTGACATTGATTCACCACTGGAGAGTGCTCTCTCGGGAGCACCCCGGGGAATTCATGAAGGATAAAGGCCGGACGGATCATTTGGCCTTCAAGATTCCGAGGTTCTCGCGGGAGCCGACCTCCTTGCCGTCAGCGAGCAGACGCAGGCCGCGGCCCTTGCCATATCGTGCCCCGGTCTTGTCGTAGAGAATGGTGAGCGTGCGGCCATGGTAGGGCACGCCATCGAGGCAGAAATAATCCCATATGTCGTCCGGCAGCAGCGGATTCACAACCACGGCGTCATCCGCCTGCGGACGCAGGCCCACCAAGCCGGTGATGATGAGATCGCAGAAGGTCGAGTGGTTGTAGTCCTTGCCTCGTTCGAGGCCTCCTTTGCCTGCATCCCACGTGCCGTCCTTCCAGGATTTGAGGCGGGTGCGGGCGATCCAGTCGCCGGTGTCAGGATTGAGGTTCTCGTC
The DNA here is from genome assembly GCA_031411755.1 of Luteolibacter sp. GTDB lineage: Bacteria > Verrucomicrobiota > Verrucomicrobiia > Verrucomicrobiales > Akkermansiaceae > Luteolibacter. Next base: position 6,824 of record JANOBS010000340.1, read on the forward strand.
GATCCACGGGACGATGCTGCCATCCTCGCGCTTCAGGTGATGTGACTTTGCATAGGTTTTCAGCGACTCGAAATAGTCACGGCGCGTGATGCTGTCCTGAGGGTAGTCGTTGAGGACATTCGCCAACGCGGTCAGGGTCACGGAAGTGGCGAAGGGCCAGCTCGGGCCGTTCCATTGGCACTCGTGGCCTTCGTAGGAAATGACGAAGCCGGGGTGTCTGCGCTCGGTCGTGGTCGGTCCGTAAGGCGCGTGAAAACCCTGTGGATCCATCAGTTGCTTCCAAGCGGTTTCATAGCCCTGTTCGATGGGAGGAATGCCGAAATACCATGGGGTGAAGCCGTGGAGCTCGCGGACATCGACGAGTTTTGCTCCCTCTTTGCGCGGCAAGACTTTGAAGAACTTTTCTTGGTCGTCCCAGAGTTTCTCGAGGATGAGTCGGCGCAATTGGTCGGCCTTTTTCTGATAGGCGACGGCGATGTCCAGCTTGCCTGCCTTTGCGGCGATGGCGGCGATGGCCGAGGCGTCACCGCACAGGTAGGAGTTGATCGTCGGGCGCTTGCCTTGTCCGCGATGATCGCGCCCGCCGACCGAGACCTCCATGCCATCGCGATCATCGATCTGCCAGAAGAGTCCATCGGGTTCGAGGCGCGCCTTTTCCCATTCCTCGTAGTTCGTGATCAGATCGGGCAGCAAGTCGATGGCCTGCTTGAAATTGCCGAGCGTGATGGCACGTTGAAGAACCGAGTCCGCCGCCCAGAAGCTGTAGCTGCGGGGAGCGCCGCCCTTGCGGAACCAGAAGGCGGCGTAGTCATCAAGGTAACGCGGATCGCGGATCCA
>JANOBS010000341.1:0-2260 GCA_031411755.1 Luteolibacter sp.
CGATCCAGAACGGCACGGAAATGGGCCTTACCCTCACGGAGTTGGTGACCAAGATCCAGGCAGAGCCATATTACGCCACTCTCTTCACCAACGCTTTCGGAACCTCAACGGTGAATTCCGACCGGATCTCGAAAGCACTCGCGCAATTCGTGAGGTCGATCGTTTCGGGAAGCTCGAAATATGACCAGGGCGTCCCGACCGGATTCTCCAACTTCACCGCCTCCGAGAACCGTGGTCGTGGTCTCTTCGGCACTGCAGGCTGCGCCGCCTGCCATGGGACGGACAACTTCGTGCCCGGCAATCTGATCTTCAACAATGGACTCGAAAATCCCTATGTCGACAAGGGCTTGGGCGAGGTCACCGGCCTCACGTCCGACGAAGGCTTCTTCAAAGTGCCATCGCTTCGGAACATCGAACTCACCGCTCCCTACATGCACGATGGCCGCTTCGCCACGCTGGAGCAAGTGGTGGAATTCTACAACTCGGGCGTCGTCAACCACCCGAACCTTTCGCCACAGCTCAGGAATCCCGGCGGCCCCGGGGCAGGCCAACCCCGCCGCCTGAATCTCACAGCAACCAGCAAGGCCGACCTCGTCGCTTTCCTGAAGACTCTGACCGACACCTCGGTCACCACGGATACGAAATTCCAGGATCCATTTCGCTACGACGTTCCATGAGCCTACTCGGCAACGACGAACATCGCCCCGAACGAGTTGCTCTCCACCGGGCCTTTCGGATTCACCGCCATTTTGGAAATCGTCCCGTCGAGAAACAGCGCGTTCTTGCAGCCCAGCGACTGGAAAAGCCCGGCGAAGTCCCAAAAATTCACCACCTGACCGGCAGCGGTGATGGCAAATACGATCCGCCCTTTCGAATCGATCCCGACGCCGTTGCGATGGAGCTTGTTCGCTGAGCCTTCCTGGAAAGCCGGGTGGCGTTTCCCTTCGATCAGCAGCATCGGGCCCGACTGCACCGCGATCCTCAAATGGCTGATGTAACTGGCATGCAGCGCCATGTCCTTCAGGAATGCGACTCTGGCGACGGTGGTTTGAATTTCCGCGCTCGGCTTGCTGTTTGCCGCCGCTCCCGGAACGCCATGAATCAACAAGACCCCGTTCGGCTGTAGATGGAAATTCCCGCTGCCCTCCGCCTGATTCAACGGCTTCAATTCGATCCCATTCTCAACATGGAGGCCGCATGGGGAATAGCCGGGCGCATAAAGTCCCGCGTTCATCAGGAACTTCACCGTTTTCCCCTCCTTCGAAAAGCGCGCCTGCACCCGATCAAAAGTCCGATACGGCTGACCATCCGCGCCTTTCCACACCAATCCGACCTGCTGCGGCTCCAGTTTCACCACCCGAAACTGCGTCCCTGCATGAGTCACCGCCTCCTCACGCACTTCGCCTTGGCAAATTCCGCTGCCGAGGGCCGCCATCAGGAGCATCCGCTTCATTCCTAAGGCTCTTCCCAGTCGCCAAAAGTTCCAAGGGCCAAGTTCCAAGTTCAAAAAGGAAGACGAAGTCTGCATCCACGATTCACCATTCACGACTCACCACTTACATTCTCTTCCCTCCGCTTGTGAAAATTTTCACAAACCCCTTGCCCGACAGGCCGGATTGGACCCTTATTCCTGCGGCGAAACAGGCATGAGCACCCGCACCACCGAATTCGAGGCCCCAGACACCCTTGCCCGCACCACCTCGGCGGTCGATCAGTATCACGAGGAAACGGATGACCTGATGGGGGAAAAGATGGTCCTCAACATGGGCCCATCCCACCCGGCCACGCACGGGGTGCTGCGCCTGATCCTGGAACTCGACGGCGAGGTCATTTCCAAGGCTGATCCAGACGTCGGCTTCCTGCACCGCGGCGATGAGAAGATCGCGGAAAACATGCACTACAACCAGTTCGTGCCCTACACGGACCGGCTCGACTACCTCGCCCCGCTGGCCAACAACGTGGCCTACGCATGTGCCGTCGAAAAGTTGATGGGCTGGACCCTGCCGCCACGCGGGCAGGCTCTTCGAGTGCTTTGCTGCGAGCTGGCCCGCATTTCCTCCCACATGCTGGGAGTCGGGGTCTGCGCCATGGACGTCGGCGCGATGACCGTTTTCCTCTACACCTTCACCGAGCGCGAAAAGGTCTACAACCTTTGCGAACAGCTCACCGGCGCGCGTTTCACCACCTCCTACACCCGCGTCGGCGGCCAGCTCCGCGACATGCCGCCGGGCTTCGAGCAGGCCGTCCGGACCTTCCTCGA
>JANOBS010000342.1:0-5614 GCA_031411755.1 Luteolibacter sp.
CGGTCGCAGGGTCATGTTTCCTGTCATTTCCGCCGCCTTGAGTGTGGCGGCCTGGCTGCTGAAATAGGCACCGAAGGGACAGCCGCGACTGCACAGGTTGCGATACTGGCAGGAGGCGCGGCCGAGCTTCATCTGCTCTTCGGTTGGCGCGGTGAGATGGGCCACCCGGCCCGGGATGATCTTGCGGCCGGACCATTTTTTCTCGACCGCTCGCTTCAGGTCGAGTTCGACGGGCGTCAGTCCCATCGGCGGTTGGAAGATGCCGTCCGGGAGGATGTCGAGACCTTCCCGGGAGCCGCTGATGCCGGCGAAGCGTTCGACGTAGTCATACCAAGGCGCGAGGTCCTTGTAGCCGATGGGCCAAGGGATCGAGATTCCTTCCTTGGCGTTGGCTTCGAAATCGATCGGGCTGAGGCGATAGGACTGCTTGCCCCACATGATCGAGCGACCGCCCTTGTGATAGCCGCGCATCCAGTCGAAGCGCTTTTCCTCGATGTAGGGATGCTCGAGGTCGTCGACGAAATACTGAGCGGTCGCGGGCTTGACCGTGTAGCCAGTGCGGTTCTGGACCTGCTGCTTCGCGAGCATGTCGAGCGGCGTCATGTTCTGGTGCGAGAGCTGCCAGGGAGCCGAGTTGGTGGTGCTGTAATCCTTGATGTGCTGGAGGTCGCGGCCGCGTTCCAGAACGAGGGTCTTGAGGCCCTTTTCGCAGAGGTCCTTGGCGGCCCAGCCACCGGAAATACCGGAGCCGACCACGATGGCATCGAAGGTGTGTTCGGCCTTGCCCTTGAGATTGAGGTTCATGATGGGTTGGATCGTGAGGGGTTCACATCGCGTAGACCTTCTGGCCGGGTTTCAGGTCCATCGCCGGTTCCCATCGGCCTGGAACGAGGTTGAATTCAAAGGCCGTTGTCGCCCCGACCTCGGAGCTCGCGTAGGTGAACTTGGTGAGTTCCTTGAATTTCCCGATGAACGTCTCCTGACGTTTGCCGGATTTGATCGCTTCCTTTTCGAGAGTGGTGAGCAGCTCGATTTTCTCCACCGTGGTGAGATCCCTGAAAGGCTTCTTGAACGCTCCACTGGACCGTGCTTCGAGCATCACAAGGCCCTCAAGAATGATCTTCTGATCCTTCGCCTCGAAGCAGTCCTGGACCAGCAGCTCGATCCATCCCGGGACTCCCGCCTTGATGGCTCCGGGGGTATCCGTTTCCGGAATGATCGTTTCCGCGAGAACTGCGACGAGTTTGCGCTGGTCCTCGTTGAAGTACTTCAGTTTCGAGGCGTCGAGCGGCTCGGCTAGTTGAGCAAACACACTTTCCGGCAGGGCGATCGAGCCGCCGAGCGAGAGTGCCATGACCTTGATCCATTCCCTGCGTTCCATGATCGTAATGTCCTTTGTGGTTAGCGTTTCTTGTCGAGGTTCGCCTGCATCTCCTCGTCAGTCGGGGTTTTGGTGGCGACACCAGTTGCGGGAACTTCGATCCCGGCAATCCATGCGACTGCATTGAGAACCAGCTTCCGTTGGCTGTCGTTCTGCCAGTTCTTGTGGTAATGGCCACCGCAGAATCCGAACGAATGACCTGTTCCAATCGAGGCCGGGCGATCATAAGCCCACATCACGTGCTGGGGTTCCTTGCGGTCCAATACGGCCGCGCGGACTTCGGCGTTGCCCTCGTGCGGGCCGTTGCGGCGTGACAGGGTATCAGGGCCGGGAAGGTCGGTCAGGATCGGCGTGACCCCTTCCATCTTGTCGCGGAAGCGCATGTGATAATACCACTCATCGCGCATCTGGTAGTCCGCTACTCCGAGAGTGATCGGGTGCTTCGGAAGCTTGAAGGACGCGGTCCAGGTCGGGTTCACGGACCAATCGCTCTCAAAGTAGCCGCCGAGCAGATCGACGAAGGCGCTCCCGGGTTCTCCCTTGGGGATTTCCACGGCGTAGTGGATGCAGCCGAGGCCAATGCCGTCCTTGGCGAACTTCTTCAGGGCATCGAGATGTTGCAAAGCCGGATGTCCTGGTCCTCCATCCGAATAAATCACGACGGCGGCGGCCCCATTGAAGATCGACTCATCCTTCGGCCAGCCGTTTTCGGTGACGACGGCTTCAATGGGCAGTCCGCTCTTGTTGAGGTGGTCTGAAAGGAGCAGGCAGCCGGCCCGGTGCTCATGCTCGCCGGGAGGATGACTCGGGCGGCCCGCCACGAAGACGATCTTCTTCTTCGCGGCCTCGTCCGCGCGCGACTCCGTCAGGCAGACAGCGGAAAGAGAAAAGACGAGGGCAAGGAGCAATCGATGGGACTTCATGGGTTTCCGGTGGGATCGGGCAAGGCTACGTCGTTCGTCGATCGGAACAATCGTGTTTTTCAGGACATCGACACTCCTCCAATTCCGGGATGGCGGGAATGGACCATTGGGACTAGCCTTGTCACCTGAATGGCAGTTCGTTTGATTCTTTGGCTGTTGCTGCTCGCCCCCTGCGCCCAGGCGGTGGGTTTCCGGCTCGCGACCTACAATGTCGGCGCGCACCTCGTGGTTCCACCCGGCGGTGGCGCCGCCTACTTCGACTATGGCATCGGCGACCCCGGCCAGCCCGACCATGACAAGGTCCGTGACGTGCTCTCACGCATCAATGCCGATGTTGTGGCGCTGGAGGAAATCCACAGCACCGACGTGGCGGGAGCTCCTGATGACGTGGATGCCCTCGCCTCCAGCCTCGGCTACGGCTACAGCTATGTCGCCCCGACGACCGGAGCCTTCGATACCAGCCTGCGGGTGTTATTCCTCTCCCGCTATCCCTTCCTTTCGACCACTGCCGTCGGCTCGCCACCCGGAGCGAAGGAAATCACCCGACTCTTCCCGGTAGTAAAGATCGATATCCCCGGAACCTCACGCGATCCAGTCATCCTCGGCCTTCATTTGAAGTCCGGCACCAGCTCGCAGGAAAGATTCCGCCGCGCGGTGGAAATGAAGCGCGTCGCCGGTTATTTCGCCGCGCAGGGCATCACCAACGACGACAACTTCATCATCCTCGGCGACTTCAATCCGTCCTCGACCAACAAGACCTTCACCGCCCTGCCGACCGGTCTGCCAACGACCTTCGTTCTCGGCTCCGACCTCGCCTTTCCGATCACCTATTCGACCAATCCCCTGACCTACTTCTCCAGCAACGTCCCAACGAAGCTCAGCGCGTTCCAGCTCAACAATTCCCCCAGCACCTACGACACCACCACGACCACCGGACCGACACTGGATCTGTTTCTCGTCTCCTCCGCCATCGCCGGTCGACCTCACGCCACCGAGGTCTATAACTCGACGCTCGACACCTCCAACAGCACCGGCCTTCCGAAAGCCGGTTCACCTCCGGCCTCCACCACCAGCGTGCTCGCCTCCGATCACTACGCGGTTTTCGCCGATCTCGATCTCGATCAGGACTACCCCAATCTAACAGCCTCCGTTTCTCCTGGCAGTCTCACCGAAGGTAGTTCCACCCCGGTCAGCGTGCAGGTCAATCTTCCCGCTGCCCTGGCCTCAGCGCTCACCGTCAGCATCACGCCCGACGATCCCGCCGCGCTTTCGCTTTCCGCTTCCAGCGTGGTGATCCCCGCGGGTTCAACCTCCGGCTCGATCACCGTGACCGCCGCGCGCGACTATGTGGCCCAGGGAAACCGCGCTGTCACCTTCACCGTTTCGGCGGTCGGCTATGATCCGGCGAACGCGGTGCTGCAGGTGGTCGATGCTGATGCTCCCTATGCCTTCAATGCGCCTGGGCAGACGATCTCCGAAACCTTCACCAGCTTCGGCGGCACGGGTAATCCGGCACCTTGGGTGACCAGCGGAGCGAGCTGGCAGGGGCTCGATGATGGCAACGGCACGGTTTCCGGCCTTAGAGCCTACGGCAGCGGAAACGACGGCTCGATCGGAGTCGCCGGCATGAATGCTCCGGTGATCGCGACCGCATCTTTCACCAACGACAGCGATCTTCCGCTTACGGCCTTGCAGGTCGAGTTCACCGCCGAGCAATGGAAGGCGGTCACCTCGGGACGTCCGGATTCGCTCACGGTCGAACTGGTTGTGAACGGCTTGCCGACACCGCTTCCTTCGCTGACCTTCACTGCGGCGACCCATCTAACAACCGGCGCGATCTCCGGTGGGAATCCGGTCACGAGAAGCGCTGTTATCACCGGGCTTTTCATCCCCGCTCAATCGACCTTCAGCCTGAAATTCACATTCGCGCCCGGGGTTGGCGGAGTTCCTCTGCCGGCTGGGATTTTCGTCAATGAGTTCCACTACGACAATGCCGGCACGGATGTGGGGGAGTTCATTGAAGTGGTCGTCGGGCCCGGTTTCACCGGGAACCTCTCCGACATCAACATCGTGCTCTACAATGGAAGCAGCAATACGGCGTCAGCGGCCCCTTACACGAGCGGCTCAACCTTTAATCTGGCGACCGCCTTTGCCCAGACATCCGAGGTGGCCGTGGCAGGCTCCGACATTCCCTTCCGCATTCGCGTCGCGAATCTTCCAGTCGACGGTCTTCAGAACGGGCCAAATGACGGTATCGCCGTCATCAACACCGCGACCTCGCAGGTGCTTCAGGCGATCGCCTATGAAGGAGCATTCACCGCAGGCTCGGGTCCGGCAGCGGGCACGGCTTTCGCCAATCTTCCCGTTTCCCAATCGTCCGCTCCTGTGGCCGGCTCCTCGCTTGGAATGTCCGGCAGCGGTGCGGTGGCTACGGATTTCGGGTGGGCCACCTCGATTGGAATCAACACGAAAGGCTTGATCAACTCCGGCCAGACCTTCGTCCTCCCAACCGGCCCTCCCCAAGGAATCGCCCTCGACAATCTCAGCGTCACCTTCCTCGCCGACACCGATCAGGACGGCATCCCTGATCTCACGGATCCCGATGATGACAACGACGGCCTGACTGACATTGCCGAAGCCCTATTCGGTACGAACCCGCTCGATGGCTCTTCCATTTACCGCCCGAGCTTCACCTTGGGCACACCCGGAAACGCGACGCTGAATTTTGCCACACTCACGGGCAGGACCTACACCGTGCAGCGCAGCGAAACCTTGACTGGCTGGACGACGGTCTCCGTGCAAAACGGCACCGGCGCGGTGATGTCGTTGCCGATCAATGCCACCGCCCTTCCAAAGGCCTTCTACCGCGTGGTCGTCGCCTATCAGTGAGCGGCGTCCTTGAAGTGCTCGCCCAGGAAATCACGACCGAAGTCACCATCGAAATCCCGCCACACCGTGTGCTGGTGGTTGGCGTTGTTCTGGGAATTCGCCGCCTCGATCAGGAAGGTCGGACCCTGAATGCGGTAGTAGTAGGCCTCGCCCGGCTTCAGTCCACCGGCCCAGCCGAAATGGATTTTCTCAAGCCCGGCGTCCTTGATCTGCTTCTGCTCGGCCTCGACGACCATGCTGCGATAGCGACCGAGGTACTCGTTCACGATCTTCATCAGCGCATCCTTCTGGGTGTCGGTCAGCGCGGTGTAATCCACACCCACCGTTTCCAACTGCTTCACGCTGCGCTGCGCGGACGTCAGGATCTCACCCGGTGGCTTGTCGGTGTAAACGACGGCCTTTCCGGCTTCGGCCAGCGTCG
>JANOBS010000343.1:0-3472 GCA_031411755.1 Luteolibacter sp.
CTTCATCACATCGATCCCGTCCTCGGAACCCAGGCGCAGATCGAGAAAGACCACGTCGAACGCGGCCTCCTTCACCCGCTTCAGCGCAGTCGTGGAATCCTCCGCCGCTTCGACATAGTGATCCTCCGCCTGCAGCGCGTAGGATGTGGCTTGGCGGACCGAGCGCTCGTCATCAACAATCAGAATATCCATGCAATTTCCTTAGAACGCGTCGTGCCATCCTGACCTTGGGAATCAAGGTTTGCAAATCAACGACTTAGTGGCGTTCTGCAAACTACACGCATCAGATATGAAATGCAAAACGCAACCCAACTTTTAAATTCATGCATTTTGCCTGTAGGGCTCACTTCTTGAAAAGCGCCAGAACTGTGGCCGCCGCGAGGGTGTTTCCCCGCAGATTCGGGTGATTGGGTTGGCTCAGAAGGTCCGTCTGCGGCGTCCCTTTCGCCACCTCCGCCTGCCAGGCTGCGAAGACGTCTGCCAGCGGGACATTTTCCTCCCTCGCGACCTTCCGGATCAGCTCCGCACGTTGGCAAAGCGGATCGGCTGGATTGTCGAGTTTGGCGCTCGAATCACCGGTGGGAGTCAGCAGCACCACCGGAATCTTCCGCTGCTTCGCCTGGCGGATCATCGACTTCCAAGCCGCCTCCACTTTGTCGAGCGGCTGCCGGCGATCGTTCAGCGCGTAGTCGATGAAAATGACATCCGGCTGGTGGCAGAGCACGTCCTTCTCGAAGCGGGCCGCGCCCGAAAGACTGTCCTCGCCTCCGATGGCGGTGACGATGCAGTTCATGACCGCGAACGGGTGGTCCTTCTTCAGGCCTTGGAACACGAGTTGCGGATAGGCCTCGAAGGGTCTCACGTCCGGGGTTTTCTGATAGCCGGAAGGGACGCTGTGGCCGTGAAAGACCAGGTTGATCGAATGGTTCTTCGGCCACTTCACATCCATCGACGCGAGGAGCTCGGGCGGGAGCCTGGACTGGGCGGACGAGCAGACGTTTAAGGCAAAGAGACAGAGGAGTAGTTTCATCGGCCCCAACTACGGAAAGTCCGGCTTGTACGTATCAGAACCCCTCAAGGCTTCGATCCCCGCCTGCCGAGCGCCCATCCTGCGAACAGCGGGCTCAGGATCAGCGCCGCCGCGATGACCATCGTGCGCCAGCCAACCGACGATTCCTTCACTGGCTCGGGTGGCTGTTGAGATGCTTTTTCAACCGGCTCCTCCACCGCCATCACGAACGACGCGGACAGAATAAGCATGACGAGAAGACGTTTCATCAGGCTTCCGCAAAGGTTTCCAACACCGCCGTGATCTCGGGCCTTACGGACGCGACGTCGATCGCGCTGGAGGTGAAGCCAAGCTCGGCAGGCGAGGAGCCGAGCCACGCGGACTTCGCGCCACGGAGGGAAAATTTCCGCGCCGCTCCATCGATCTCCAGCACAGTGAACAGGGGCTTCGTGTACGGAGCGGTGTAGGAGACCGTTGGGAATTGTTTCGCGAGCTCCGGCGAAAGGCTTTCGTGTCTGTACTTGTCACCCAGCCAGTAGTACGACGCGGAGTTCACGTGATGATAGGGGATGCCATTGATGACGCGCGAGTGGTCGATGTGCCAGTGGCCGTTCAAGCAGGCCGCAACCTTGCGCTTACCATCGGAGGTCTTCGCGGCTTCGAGCACGGCGCGGACCTTTTCCTGGCTGGTGATGCAGACCGGGACCTCCAAGCTGTGATGAGAGATCACGAAGGTGTTGAACGTGGTCTTCTCCAGGTCCGCCTTCAGCCACTCGATCTGGTCATCGGCGATGTGACTCGGATAGCCTCCCTTGAAATCCGACGGTCGATCATTCGAATCGAGCACAATGAAATGGAAGCCGACGAGGTCGAAGGAGTAATGGCGCTCCTTCATTCCCCAGAACGCCATGATCTGCTCGCGCTTGAAGCCGCCGTCGGTGTCATGATTGCCGAGGACGTGGAACTTCGGGCCCTGGAACGCGTTGAAAATGTCGATGAATCCCTTGTTCGCCGGCTTCGGCGTGCAGAAGTCGCCCATCTGCATGATGGCGTCGGCCTTCTCGGCGCTCATCGCCTCGATGAAGGCCTTCAACCGCTCGTCGGCATCATGGATGATGTCCTTGTGGACGTCGGTGATGATGCCGATGCGAAGCGGCTTTCCCGACTCTGCGCCGAGGATCGGCAAGGGCAGCAAGGAAGTCGCAGCGAGCGCTTTTAAAAACCGACGGCGTGAATTCATCGGGGCATCCTATGACACATACCGACGACATCAGCAAGCGCACCCAGAAAACAAAAGAGCCGCAGTCGCAACCGGGCAACTGCGGCTCATGAAATGGTCAGACGTTCAGCGCACCACGCGCGCGCCGCCGCCGGAGATCTGCTTCTCGACTTCCTTGCGCGTCGCCATCGAGGTGTCGCCGGGGGTCGTGGAGGCCAGTGCGCCGTGCGCCGCACCATACTCGACGGCCTTCTGCGCATCGTTGAACTCCATGAAGCCGAACTGCACGCCGGACGCGAACGAGTCACCTCCGCCCACACGGTCGAGGATTTCGAGGCCGTCATACTTGCGGCTCTCGTGGAACTTGCCGTCGTGCCAGAGAATGGCCGACCAATCGTTGATGGTCGCCGTGATGACGCCACGCAGGGTGGTGGCCGCGACCTTGAAGTTCGGGAACTCCGTCACCGCCGACTCGATCATTGCCTTGAATGCATCGGTCTCGATCTTGGAAATGTTATGGTCCACGCCCTTCACCTCGAAGCCGAGCGAGGCGGTGAAGTCCTCCTCATTGCCGATCATCACGTCGACATACTTCGCGATCTCGCGGTTCACCTCCTGGGCCTTCGCGAGGCCACCGATCGTCTTCCAGAGCGAGGGGCGGTAGTTGAGATCGTAGGAAACGATCGTGCCATACTTGTTCGCAGCCTTCACGGCTTCGACGGTCAGCGCGGCGGTCGTTTCCGAAAGCGCGGCGTAGATCCCACCGGTGTGGAACCAGCGGACTCCGAGCGTGCCGAAAATGTGGTCCCAGTCGACGTCGCCAGGCTTGAGCTTCGAGGCGGCGGTGTTGCCGCGATCCGGATTCCCGACCGCGCCACGGATGCCGAATCCACGCTCGGTGAAATTCAGACCGTTACGCACGTTGCGACCGATCCCGTCGTCCTCGCGCCACTGGATGAAATCCGTCGCGACCCCGCCCTGCATGATGAAATCCTCGATCAGGTGGCCCACCTCGTTGTCCACGAAAGCCGTCACCACCGCCGTCTTGTAGCCGAAGCACTTCCGCAGCCCGCGCGACGTATTGTATTCCCCACCACCTTCCCAAGCCGCGAACTGGCGGGCCGTGCGAATACGACCCTCGCCGGGGTCAAGGCGGAGCATCACTTCCCCGAGGGAAATCTGGTCAAAAGCACATTCGGATTTCGGCTTGATGGTCAGAGGCATGGGCAATTTCTGTCATACAG
>JANOBS010000344.1:0-8617 GCA_031411755.1 Luteolibacter sp.
CTGACCGCCGCCGGAGCCTTGGCCCGTCCACTGCTGAAGGCCTGGCTCACCGGAAGATTCACACACGCCATCTCCGCCCGGCAGGACGACGATTCACAAATGCGGTCATCCTGATGTTCCAGCTTTCCAAACCCACTTCCAAGAGCTTCAACACCCGCAGCCATGTCTGAACATCACGTCCTCGATCACGTTGATCAATACCTCCAACTCGGTCGCGAATACGATTGTTCAGACGTGCATCTGCCCACCGCCTACCCGCCTGCCTGGCGGCGCTTCGGTCAACTGAGCCCGATCTGGGAGGACCACCCGCCGCTGAAGCCGGAGGAAACCGAGCGTCTGGCGAAGTCCTTCCTTGGTGAAAAGGAGTGGACGCGACTTCAGGTGCACGGCGATGTCGACTTCGCCTATTCGAATCCAGCCGGTCGATACCGCGCCTCCGTGGTGAAGCAGCGTCTCGGCTACGACATGGTGTTTCGGATCATCAATACCAAGATCCGCACCATGGAGGAGATCGGCCTCCCCCTTGAGCACATCCTTCCACTCACCCGCTATCAGAACGGACTGATCCTCGTCACCGGCTCCGTCGGTTCCGGAAAGTCCACCACCCTCGCCGCGCTGATCGACTTCATCGACCGCGACCGCGACGACCATATCCTCACACTCGAAGATCCAATCGAGTACGTCTTTGATTCCAAAGGCTGCCACGTCAACCAGCGCGAAGTCCACAAGCACACCGACTCCTTCGCAAAGGCGCTCCGCGGCGCCCTGCGGGAAGACCCGGACGTGATCATGGTCGGAGAAATGCGAGATCTGGAAACCATCCAGCTCGCCCTCACCGCCGCCGAAACGGGCCACCTGGTTCTCGGAACCCTTCACACCGGCAACGCCCCACGCACGCTCGACCGCGTGCTCGATGTGTTCCCAACCGATCAGCGAGAGCAGATCCGAATCATGGTTTCCGAGTCCTTGCGCGGGATTCTTTCCCAGCAGCTCGTGCCACGTGCCGACGGCACCGGACGGGTGATGGCAATGGAGCTTCTCGTCAACACGCCCGCCGTCGCGAACTGCATCCGCGAAGGCAAGACCTTCATGCTCCCAGGCGTCATGCAAACCGGCAAGAACGTCGGCATGGTGACCATGGATGAAACCCTCCGGAAACTTTACATCCAGGGTCTGATCACCCAGCAGGAGGCCACCTTCCGGGCCGAGGACAAGAACCAAATGCGCGACTTCTTCAAGTCCTGAGCCCCGGACGTTTCTGCTCATTCCAACAACCTTTCCCTCTCATGGCTCAGATCGACTCCCTTTTCAGTTACCTCGTCAAGAACCGCGGGTCCGACCTTCATCTCTCCGAAGGCCAGCCTCCAAAGGTCCGCGTCCACGGCTCCATCGTGCCGATTCCGGACGAGCCGGTCCTCGAAGGCGGGGCCTTCAAGCAACTCCTCGCTGAGATCTGCGACGAAAAGGCCTTTGCCAAATATCTCGAAACCGGTGACCTCGACTTCGCCTACGCGATGGACGAGATGTCGCGTTTCCGCTGCAACTATCTGAAGCAAAGCAATGGTCTGGCGGCGGTGTTCCGCTTGATTCCGACTGAGATCGCTTCGCTGGAGGACCTCGGCGTGCCGCCGATGGTCAAGGAGTTCGGCCACATGCGCTCCGGCCTCGTACTCGTCACCGGTCCCACCGGCTCCGGCAAGTCGACCACGCTCGCGGCCCTGCTCGACTACATCAACATCAACTTCAACCGCCACATCATCACGGTGGAAGAGCCGATTGAGTTCGTTCATCGAAACAAGAAATCGATCATCACTCAGCGCGAGGTTCCGATCCAGACTCCATCGTTCGCAGACGGACTGCGCGCCGCCCTGCGCGAAGACTCGGACATCGTGCTCGTCGGAGAAATGCGCGACCTGGAGACCATCTCGCTCGCCCTTACGGCAGCTGAAACCGGACTGCTCGTCTTCGGCACCCTGCACACCAACAACGCCCGCAAGACCGTCGACCGTATCGTCGACGTCTTCCCCGCCGACCAGCAATCCCAGGTCCGCACCATGCTCGCGGCCTCGCTGCGTGGCGTCGTCGCCCAGTTGCTCTGCAAGCGCGTCGACAAGCCGGGCCGGACCGCCGTTCACGAAATCATGTTCGCCACCCCGGCCGTTGCGGCCATCATCCGGGAAGGTGCCACCCAGAAGCTCTATGACGTCATCACCGGCGGGAAGGCCGAGGGCATGCAGTTCATGGACGAGTCGATCTGGAGCAAGCTGCGCGAAGGCATGATCTCCCCGGAAGAGGCCTACATGAAGGCGATCGACAAGACCCGCTTCAAGAAGTTCCTGCCAGCCGAGTTGTCGCATCTGGGTGACGCATCTGGTGAAAACCCGCTTGACCACTGATCATCGGCGGATGCGTCCCGGACCCTGTTGACCCAAGGCTGTTGCCAAAAAATGCCTTGTTGTTTGGATCTCTAAACCATTCAATTCGAAGGAGAATCTCCCCCGGTTCAACCGAAGCGGTTTAAAGATGGCTCCCGAGACCTTTACCTTCGCCTGCCCTGCCTGCAACACCCGCCTGACGGTGCCAACGTCACTCTCGGGAGTGATCGGTCCCTGCCCATCGTGCGGCATCCGGATTCAGGCGCCAATTCTTCCGTCTGCCCTGCAAGTACCGGCACAGACACCTTCTCCTGCAACGGAACCCATTCGGACTGAAGCGCCTGCACCGCCGCCTGCACCGCCGCCTGCACCGCCGCCTGCACCGCCGCCTGTCACACAGCCGGCACCTCCCGTTCTGGAACCGCCGGCACCAAGGCTACAGGCTCAAACTACCGCTGAATCGAAGACGGGCTACCGTCCGGAGCCCCGCCACCTGCCATCCAGGCCCGATGGCATGGAACCGGTGGGCAAGCCTGTATCCGAGGAAATGCGCGGAAAGCCGGAAGGACACGTCTCGTCCCAGCGCGGCGGATGGTTTTTCCGGATCGTCATTCCACTGCTTTTCCTCTCAGCCATGGTCGGCGTGGTGGTCGGCGTGGTGTCCTACATGCAGGCGCACCAGCCAACCGCAAAAAGGCCTTCCATCTCACCCACAACTTCATCCGGCTCCACCGTGCGCAAAATCCAACCGGAGGATGACCTGCCGCTGGCACCCGTCGAACCGGATGAGTCCACGCCCGTCGTGCCACCGATTCCCGACCCGCTCCCAGTTCCACCCGTCGATCCTTCTTCCAGCCCGGACACCAAGCCCTCGTCCGCCATCTCCGCACTTCAGGTTCTCGAACAGTTCCTTGATGCCTCCACACTGGACGATCGACTGGCCCACATGGAAGGCCGGACCAGCCGCGATGAACTTGAGGCGAGTTGCCTGGCCAAGCCACTCCCGGAGCGGACGATTGAGCCCGCCATGCAGTCCGACAACAGCCTCGAAAACTATACCGACTTCGTTTTCAAGGTCACTTTCGCCAAAACCAGCGGCGGCAGGGATAGCTACGACATGCTGGTGCGCCGCCGCGGCGATCAGGACCCGAAGGTGGTGACCGATCCTTTTCTCGATCTCTATGGCGGCCGTCTGCTCGCCTTCGCCACTGCACCAGGCGAGAACAAGCATGGAACGTTTCAGGTCCTGGTTTCCGCCAACAGTTCGTGCACGGACACCACTGTTCCCAATTACGACAAAAAGCTCACCCTGAAGCTCATCCCGACCCTCACGGGCAAGGAAATCGTCAGCGCCTACGCAGGGAAGGCCTCGGCGATCGGCGACATGCTCGACAACGATCAGTCCGGACTGCGTTGGGGACGGGCGAAGTCCTGCACGATTCTTCTTTCCTGGAACACCCGCGACAATCCGGGCCGGCCCTATCTGGAAGCCAGTTCGATCAAGGCGCTGAGCTGGAACCCTTGAGGAGGCCTGCCTCACGAAGCGTGCCCACCCCGCCGCGCAGGGCGTGAACTTCGGAGACGACTCCGAGTTTCAGGATCTTCTCCACCACCTGCAGGCTGAGCCCGCAGTTCCCCTCGCCACAATAAACGATGACCGTTGGAGAGTCGGCGAAATGCTCCATCGCATCAGCCTCGAATTTAAGGGCGTCCTCCGCCGGGTCGACATTCCAAAGGATCGAACCCGGAACCCCATCCGCCATCCACTCCTTGCGCGGACGGGCATCAACCCAAAGCACCTTCCCCTGCCAGCGCGACATGACGTCTTCGAGGCAGATTTCATGCGGCTTCAGGGTGGCGGGATCACAAGCGACCTTTCGATCAGGCGGGCCGACGATCCGATAGCAGATCCCGGAGGCAGAGACCGAGACCGCGACCAGAACGGCCAGTTGAGCGGCGGCGTTCATGGTTTCGCCGGGGCGACTTCAGACGGAAGGGCGCGGCGGATGCTTGCGAAGGCCTGCTTGTACTTGTGCCGCTCGATCTTGCAGTCGGTCTCGATCCTGAACACGCCAAGCCCCGAAATCTTGGTATCCTTTGGAGTGATCACTAGCTCATAGTTACGGCCATCTTCGATGGTCTTGAGTTCCTGAAGGAAATTCTCATTGGAGTGCGTGACCGACACGACGTGAACCTTGTCGTCGCCTTCCACGATGAGCTTGATGGTCTGGGGCGTGGGCGGCGCACCGACATCCCATTTGACGGTCTTGGTCTCGATTTTCAGCACCTCGGGGATGTGGACCTTCACCATCAACTGAACCGACGGTGATTTCTCGGGATCGTTGTCGAGCCAGATGCCCACCGGCTTCTCGACGTCACCGGAGTAATTGCTCATGTCGAACTTGGCGCGAACCACCCCGGACTCACCGGGCTGATAGACGAGCTTGCCGGACTCCACCCCTACCGCCACACAGGTGCAACCCGCGTCGTAGCGCTTGATTTCGACGGCCTTGTCGGAGGTGTTGGAAAACGGAAAGTCGGCGATAATCTCGGTCGCATCCGCGGCGGCCTTCAGATCCTTGACGGGTTCCGGAAATGTCAGTCCGGCGGCAGAGAGAAACGAGGACAGTGTTGCCCAGACAAGCAGGGAAAATTTCATGGCTAACTAAGAGCGCGGTTTAGAGGTCGAGGCAAGAGCAACCGAAATGAT
The DNA here is from genome assembly GCA_031411755.1 of Luteolibacter sp. Taxonomy (GTDB): domain Bacteria; phylum Verrucomicrobiota; class Verrucomicrobiia; order Verrucomicrobiales; family Akkermansiaceae; genus Luteolibacter. Next base: position 5,086 of record JANOBS010000344.1, read on the forward strand.
CAGACGTCCACCGCGCCAAGCGGGGCCGAGGACGTAGAGCGGACGCTCGGAGGAAACCTCGGCGTCGGTCTTGAGGATTTTCTTCCTGCTGAGCCAAAGCTCAAGGCCAAGGCGTGCGGAAGACTTCGAGGGACGGCTCTGGGCCTCGAAGCGCACGAGCACTTCGTCGGAGGTTCCCAGTGGCTGGGCCCAGTTTTCGTAGCTGCGGTAGAGCGGCTTGGAGTCGAGCCCGATCTCCCGGTAATGCTTGAACTTCAGTCGCTCCTCGCTCTGGAGGCGTTCGGAGACAGCTTTAGAGACTACCTTCGCCTTGTCCCCGGCTGCGGCAGGATCACCATCGGTGGCGTGGATCACGCGGACGACGATGGTTCCGACGACTTCTTTCCCTGGATCGGCTTCCTGCCCGAACGCATGGATGGCGAGGACGAGTGCGAGAGACAATCCAGCGAAGAGCTTCATTGGGTGACTTCCAAGATCGGTTTCTGCTCCTTGGCTGCGGTCGAATCCACCTCTCGGTCTGGAGTCACGGAAGCCGTTTCCCTGAAATCCAGCGCATCGGAAATCGCGGGGACACCATCCAGGACGATCACCGTGGCATCCGCATTCCGGCTGGCGAAATAGTCGGCGCGAACCCCGGTTTCCGGAGTATAGACCACCGGCGAGGCACTGCTGACTTCCACCACGGATGCAGGGCTCGGTGTGGTCGTCGTGCGGGTGCCCATCCAGAACGCCAAGGTCATCCCGGCCGCAGCTGCTGCTGGCATGAACCAACCGGAACGCCACCAGGAGGCCTTCGCTTCGATCACGTTGCACGGCGACTTTTCAAGATCCGAGATCGCGGCGTGGATGCGGCTGTTGAAAAAATCCGGATACGGTGGCTCCTCCACTTTTGGCATCACTTCGGAAATCTGCTGCCGCCATTCACGGATCGATTGCCGGGCAGCGAGCTGCTCAGGCTGTCCGGCCGCCCACGTTTCCATGGAGGCGAAGGCATCCCCTTCCAATTCATCGTCCAGCCACAGGGCCAGCGTTTCTTCATCGGGCTTCGTATTCATCCTTGAGTAGGGCTTGGAGTTTCTGGCGGGCGTAAAACAGGCGGCTCATCACCGTGCCGATCGAACATTCCATGGCATCAGCGATTTCCTTATATGAAAGTCCCTGGACGTCTTTCAAGACCACGGACTCGCGATGTTCAGGGGAAAGCTTGAAAAGGGCGGTCTGGATTTTGATCCGCAGCTCACCGTGCTCCATCGATGTGTCCGGAGCCTCTGCCCCGGACGGCGCGGTCGAGGCCATCGGATCGATCTGATCGCGGTCAAAGATCTCGTCGTTGAACTCTCCGGCGCTGTCGATCTTCCGCTTTCGCGTCCAGTCGTAGACGACGTTGTGGGCGATCCGGAACAACCAGGTCGAGAAGCGGGCCTTGGCCTCGAAGCGAGGCAATGCCTGCCACGCCTTCACGAAAACGTCCTGGGACAAGTCCCAGGCATCGGCCTCGTTGTGGATCATGTTGCGGACCATGGCGAAAATTCTTCCCCGGTGCCGGATCACGAGTTCGTCGTAGGCCCGAAGGTCGCCGGACTGCGCTCGGGTGACGAGCAGGGCATCGTCATCCGGTTCCGCCCCGGCGCGGGACTCGACGGGCTCGGATGGCCCCGTCAGTGACTTGGACGGCTCCGGGCGGGCTTTATTCATGGGAATAACGTCCAAATTGCCCCGTCGCACCCGCAGTCACGGACAGATGCCGCCTAAAGCGATCCGCAAATCTCGGCAGGCATGACATGGCTGGAACGTGGCGGGACAATGCCTCACGCGCAATCCCGATCTCCGGCGGTGATCGGGAACGGTCCGAATTTTCCAACCAATTCCGCTGGTACCGCCGATGGAGTTCCCCCGCCCGTCTGGATCGCAGCGGCGAATCCCGCAGCCTGTCCGGTGGCGAAGCAGGTGCCCATGACCCGGATCGAGGCCTGGGCCTCGTGATCAACGGAGATGCATCGGCCTGCGACGAAAAGATTGTCGTGGTCCGGCACCAGGAGACAGCCGAGTGGAATGCCAGTCGGCCGATCCTCCATCGGAAAGCGCCACTTCGGACCACGGGCGGTTTCGCGTAGCTCCATCGGCCAGGTGGCGAGGGCGATCTCATCGTGGAAACGGGTGCCCGCTTCAATCTGGGCTCCAGTCAAACACGCCCGCCCCACCCAGCGACGGCTTTCGCGGATACCTGCCCGCACCGGCCATTGAGAAATGAAGGCTGTTGACCAACCCACATTCGCGTTCCGGAGATGATCCACGACCGAAGACGCCACGCGACGCCCTTCGGCCTCGAGGACACTTAGCCCCACTGGATCAAGCGGATCGTAAAGGGATTCATTTTCCCCACCCGCGAGGTCAAGCGTGCCAAACAGCTCACCTGGACGACCGGAAGCGCGGAAGGAGAGCCCGAGCGCAGCCTTGGAAAGCACACCGGAGCGGACGCCATCCACCAGCCTTCCCGCCATCTCGAGACGAGCGTCATCGGGAAAAGACCCGACGCCCTGAATGCCGAACACGTAAGCCGGACGCTGAAGCCGTGGTGCCACCTCGTGTGATGCAGCGAGCCACTCCGCCGTGACGGCATCGCCCGAGGCATCGATCAAGGCCGAGCACATCGTTTTCCCAAGAATCCCGCGACAAGCCCAGTCGATCTCCCAGCGTCCATCGCACTTGCCAATTCCGATGACCTCGGTGTGCCACTGGACCGCGAGGTTGGGTTCAGCCTTCACCAGATCATCGGCGATCCGAACGAAGTCCGCCGGATGTTGCGGCAGAACATCGACGCGTCCCATGCGCAACGGACCGATGCCAGTGACAGCGATCATCCGCTCCGCCATTTCAGCGGGAAAGCCAGGATTCGCCAGCTCGGCACCGGGTCCGCTTTTCAGCAGATACAGCCCGCAGAACGTGTGCACCAGCGAGGCTGTGCCCATCCCGCCGAGAAATCCGTGCCGCTCCAAAAGCATCACCCTCGCACCGCAGCGGGCCGCCGTGATGGCAGCGGCCAGACCAGCGCTGCCTCCTCCGATCACAGCCACATCGACGTCACGGATCATGCGCGCCGGGTCGTGAGCAGCGCCGCGAGCGACTCCGCGGTGCAGAGGTTTTCCTTCGATAAATCCGCCGCCTGAAGAACCACTCCAAAGCGATCTTCCGCCGCGACGACTAGCTGCATGACCGCCATCGAATCCAGCCCGGCGAGAAAGAGATCATCACGGATCGAGAAGCATTCCGTTAGATCGAGGATCTGCTCGCTGCGCAGCCATTCGATCACCGTGTTTCCTTCGACTTCCATATCAGCAATCAATTTGAAACCTCAGACATCAAGCCGCAAGCCGGAAAGCCCGGCCGCGGTGAGGGCACCAGCCTCGATCAGTTTCCTCGCGGTTTTCCATTGAAAGATCCCCGGGTGGATCGTCTGGGTTTCCAGGAAGATGACCTGTTTTCCCGAGGCCGCCGCGAGTGGCCTGCGTTTGTGGAAAAGCTCCGCCGCCGC
>JANOBS010000345.1:0-11664 GCA_031411755.1 Luteolibacter sp.
CCGAACGAGACCCTGGAGGAATTCACGACGATCGAGTCGATCTACGTGAGGCAGCGGAACGTGCTGATGGTGCGGGCGAACTTCGTCTCGATCTACACCGACTACTACCTGCACCTGATGCAGCACGGGATTCGCCACAGCACTGAGCTCGACCAGATCCTGAAGGACCAGCTTGCCATCCAGACGCTCCATCTGGTGGCGAGGCCGTGGGCGGAAACCATCGCCTGGACCGTCAACCTGCGCGCGCCTCGCATCAACCTCTTCGTGACAGGAGGATCGCTGTCCGAATCGATCACCGGCCGGATCTTCACCGAGGATGTGCGGGAACCGGACCGGAACCTGTTTTACGCGCAGACGCTGGTCCACGGAAACGATGAGCCCCGCCTTTCGACCATCGAGGTGGAGACCAAGGACCCCGTGCATTGGATTTCCCAGTATTACGACCAGTCCGAACAACGGCCCGGAAAGGTCTTCCGACTTCCTGACGAGACCTTCGTCCTGATCGCCGCGCAACCGGACTGCGACATGGAGTGGTTCGACTCACTCGATGAGGAGGCGGTCGCACGAATCGACGAGACCCAGGAAACCAGCGTGCTGGAGACCCGCCGCTTCCGCTTCCACTGCGGCTGCACGATCGAGAAGATCCTGCCGATCCTCGGTGGCTGGCGCGAGCGTCCGGACGACCTGTTCGAGGGAGAGAACCACATCACCCTCCAGTGCCCGCGCTGCGCCGCCCGCTACACGGTCACGCGCGACATGATTTAAGCCCGATCCGTCTTGAAAGTCTTCCATCATTCCCGCTTCGGCGACGTGGCCGCACTCGCCGCAGCCAAGCACGGCCAGCGCATCGCGGTCTGCATTCCCACCCTCGACGAGGCGGAAACCATCGGCGCGATCGTGACCTCGATTCGTGAGGAACTCATGGAGCGTCATCCACTGGTGGATGAGCTGCTGGTCATCGACTCCGGCTCGACTGACGGCACCCGTGAAATCGCGGAGCGGTCCGGAGCCCAGGTCTTTCAATCCAGAGACATCGCCCCCGAGCACGGCACCTTCCGGGGCAAGGGTGAGAACCTCTGGAAAGCCCTGCACGCGACCGACTGCGAGCTGGTCTGCTTCATCGACGGTGACATCGGGAACTTCGACACGCGCTTCGTCACGGGACTCGTCGGCCCACTTCTAACAGATCCGGAACTTGGCTACGTGAAGGCCTTTTACGAACGCCCCCTCACCCATCCAAACGGCATCCGCCCGACGGGTGGTGGACGTGTTTCGGAAATCCTTGTCCGTCCCCTGCTCTCGCTTTTTTACCCGGAGCTCACCGCCTTTCTCCAGCCTTTGTCCGGCGAGTATGCTGCGCGGCGTGAGGTCTTCCGCTCGCTGGCGTTTCCCGGCGGCTACGGGGTCGAACTCGCCCACCTGATCGATCTTTCCCGCAGCCTCGGGCTCGATGCCGTGGCCCAGACCGATCTCGACCAACGACTGCACCGCAACCGCAGCGATGAGGAGCTGGGGCGCATGTCGTTCGGCATCCTTCAGGTGCTTTTCCGCCGACTGCAACGCGACGGAAAAATCGACCTGAACATCCCGCTTCCGGAGTGGTTGCAAACCTGGCAGTTCGATGGCGAGAAACTGATCGGCAGTCCGCTGCAACTGGCCGAGCCCGAGCGTCCGGCGGTCGACACCATGGCGGCAGAAGTTTGGCGATGACGGCAGTCACCGCCACAGATGCAGCGCCCAATCAAAATCAAAGGCCGTCCAGTTCCTCGGCAGGCAGATCGTCCGGATTCACTGGCAGGGCTTTCGGGGGCTTCGGCTCCTCGGAGTCCTCCTCCGCGACTGGCTGGGCCTTGAGCACGCCCTCCTGATCTTCCACGGCATCTTCCTTGACCATGAGGGCCTTCGGCGGCGGGGCGATGATGACCTTGATCTCTTCCTTCAACGGCTCGAAGAAATCCCGGACCATTGGACCGGCCATGCGCCCACCGGACACCGTTTCCCCGGGGCTGCCTTCATAGAGCACGGCGAAGGCGAAGCGGGGACTTTCGAAAGGGAAGAATCCGGCGAACCAGGCGAGACGCTGCTCCTTCGACGGCGGGCCCCACTGGGCGGTGCCGGTCTTGCCGCAGAGTTCGGTGAAACTGAGACCGGCGCTGCGACCGGTGCCGTAGCCGGAGTTCACCACGTCGCGCATGCCCTCGCGGACGGTTTCGATCGCCTTGGCATCGACGCCGAGCCAGACGCGCTTCTCGGGCCGGCTCGCCTCGATCACGCGGCCACGGGCGTCCTGGACCTGGCGAACGAGCTGGAGCTTTGGCAGTGCACCGCCATTGGCGATGCCGGCCATGGCCTGGGCGACCTGGAGCGGCGAGGAAAGCAGCACGCCCTGGCCGATTGAGAGGTTGGCGGTGTCGCCGTCATTGATCCGGCGCTTTTCATGCTGGAGCATCCACTCGTTGGTCGGGACCAGACCGGTGGTTTCCCCGATCAGCGGCAGGCCGGTCTTCTCGCCGTAGCCGAGGCGTCGGGCGAGTCCGAGGAAGGCTCCGTGGCCGACGTCGATGCCGACCTGATAGAACCAGGGGTTGCAGGAGCGGGCGATGGCGCGTTTGACGTCGATCGAGCCTTCCGCGTTCTTGCTCCAGTTGTTGAAGGTGTGGTTGCCGATGCGAATGGAAGCCGGGCAGTTGATCTCGGTTTCCTCGGTGACGGTGCCGTTGTTCAGGGCCGCCAGGGCGACGATCGGCTTGAAGGTGGAGGCCGGAGGATAGGCTGACTGGAAGGCGCGACCGAAGAGTGGCTGGCCGGGATCATCATTGAGCGCCTTGTATTCCTTTTCGCCAATGCCGGGGATGAAGGCATTGAGGTCGAAAGTGGGCCGCGAAGCCATGACGAGCACCTCGCCGGTGAGGACGTCGATGACGACGAAGGCACCACGTTTGCAGCCCTTTCGAAGGACTTTTTCCGCCTGCTTCTGCCACTTCAGGTTGAGCGTGGTGACGACGGTGCCGCCGGGCATCGGGCGCTTGGTCTGTTCCTCGAGGAGCTTGTTTCCAGCTTCGTCGAAGAGCAGCCGCTTGCCACCGGGATCACCCTGGAGCTGGCGGTCGTAGATTTTTTCAAGTCCCGCGCGGCCCTCGCTTTCCTCCCACAGCGGCTCGTTGAAATTGATCGGACCGGTCGGCAGTTTCCCGACGCTGCCGGTGTAGCCGAGGATGTGTGCGGCAATGCCTTCCTCGGGGTAGTAGCGGCGATAGATCGGATGGAGGATGAGCCCGGTGCCGAGCTTCGCTTCCATCGCCTTCGCGTCCTTCGCGCTGACCTGATCACTGATCAGCAACGGCAGCCAGCGGCGGTTCTTGTAGTGATCATAGATCTCTTCGTCGGTCGGCGTCCGCGTGCTTTTGACGAGGGTCTTGGCGAGGTCGATCCGACTCTTCGCCCAGGTGAGAACGTAGTCTCGATCCGCGTTCTCGAACTGCTTGAACTGAAGCCCGATCTGGTAGGCGATGGTGTTCTGCGCCAGGCACTCCCCTTCCCGATCGACGATCTGGCCACGTGGGGCCGGGATCTTCAGGCTGATCGTGCGGGCGTTCTTCTGCGTCAGGATCGAACCTTCATTCGCCGAGCGTCCGGCAGCGGGCGGATTGCTCGCCGCCACTGGCGGGATCTCCTGCGCAGCCAAGGACGATCCGGCCAGAAAGAGTCCGGCGAGACCATGGAATCGGATGGCAATCTGGCGGCGGGAGCGACGCATTTCCGTGAACCTTAATTGGCGCGTCCGGGAGTCGCAATCCTCAATCCCAGCCCTGATCGTCCCAAGTCGAGCGGTCGCTGCCGATGCTTTTCACGATCTCGGCGGGCAGGAACAGGAACTCGTCCTCGCGCTTGTCGGCGGGATCGAGGGTGAACTTCACCAGCTTCCGCTCGCGATTCGCAGCGGTTACCACGGTCAGGTCAGCCAGGATTTCCAGCGCCCCATCCTCGCGCGGCTTGACCTTGAGCAGGCCGGGAATGTCATAGCGTGCGCGGCTTTTCCCGGGCTCGTCACGGAGCTTCACGAAATCGGCGCGACGTCCAAGATGCGACGCCGGATACCATTCCTCGCGCTTGGTTTTCGAAGTCCGGGTTTTCAGGCGGTGCAGGATGATCGACTGGTGTCTCCCTTCTTCACCCGTCGCCTCAATCCGCCAGCGGAACGGCCCGTCGAGCGTGGCCACGGCTGCTGCCACCACCATCGCGCTGACGGCATAGCTGCCGCCAGCGGTGCCTTCCGGCTTCACGCGCAAGCGGACGTCCGCGCCATTCACCTTTGCCGCGGACGAGGACTGGCCGCTGTCGTAGGTGCGCTTCGCCGCCATGATGCCTACGCAACTGCTGAGCGTGAGGATCGCCGCTGCACTTGCCCCACGGAGGAGCACGTGCATGCTGCCGGAAATGACGGAATGGAATTTCATCGCAGTCGCAATCCTGATCTCGCTGTTCGTGCTCTGGAAGCTCGATCTTGCGGCGACCCTTCTGAATCTGAAGGTCTTTCCGGAAAAGGTCCCCGCCCCGCTTGCCGACGTGCTCGATGCCTCCGCGCTCGACCGTTCCCGAGCTTACCTGAAAACCAACGCCGTATTCGCGATGATCCGCTCCAGCATTTCGCTCACCGCCTTGCTGGCGTTCTGGATGTTCGGCGGCTTTCAATTCATCGACGGACTCAGCCGCTCATGGGCGAGCGACGCACCGTTGCTCAGCGGGCTGATCTTTTTCGCGATCTGCATGGTCGGATCGATGGCTTTCGACCTCCCATTCTCTCTCTACGATACTTTCGTCATTGAGGAAAAGTTCGGCTTCAATCGCTCCACCGCCGCGACCTTCTGGGGAGACCTGCTCAAGAGCCTCGCGATGATGGCGCTCATCGGCACGCCGATCGCGGCGGCCGTGTTGTGGATTTTCCAGACCGTCCCGAACGCGTGGCTTTGGGCATGGGTGGTTTTCACCTTCTTCCAACTGCTGCTCACCTACCTCGCGCCCTCGCTGATCCTGCCGCTGTTCAACAAGTTCACCCCGATGCCCGAGACGCCCCTGCGCGGAAAGATCGAGGCGCTCGGCGTGAAATGTGGCTTCCCGCTTCAGGGAGTGTTCGTCATGGACGGATCGAAGCGCTCCACCAAGGCCAACGCCTTTTTCACAGGCTTCGGCAAGCGCAAGAAGATCGCGCTCTTCGACACGCTGATGGAAAAGCACACCGACGATGAACTGCTCGCGGTGCTCGCTCACGAAATCGGGCATTTCCGTCGCGGTCATATCCGTCAGCGTCTGGTCGTCGGCATCCTCCAAACCGCGCTACTGTTCTTCCTGTTAGGTCTGGCCACCGATCCGAGCGGGCACTTCGCGCGGATGCTGTTCGATGCCTTTGGCGTGAAGACGATTTCCCCGCAGGTCGGCATCGTGCTGTTCACCATCCTCTTCGGGCCAGTCAGTCGCTTGCTAGGAGTCATGGCGAATGCCTGGTCACGTCGTCATGAGTTCGAGGCCGACGCCTTTGCCAACGACGCCATCGGCTCGCCTGCCCCGCTCGGTGAGGCATTGAAGAAACTTTCCGCCGATCAACTTTCCCACCCGTCGCCCCATCCCCTGCGCGTCTGGCTGGATTATTCGCATCCTCCGCTGCTTGAGCGGTTGAGGGCGATGGAGAAGGCGTGATCCAATTCCTCAATGATGACGAAGCTGCTGATATTCCCGGTCACGCTGGCATGCCTCTCAGGCTGCAAGCCTAAGCCCGTTGAAGTCACCCTCACTGCGGACGAACTGCTCAAGGCGTTAGGTGGAGAATTGTTCGAAGTCACAACGCCGAGATCCATCAATCCCAGCGCAATTGGAGGTCTCGCGATCAGACACGCAGATGGACGGATCGAACCGTCAGGGGGCATTTCCTCGTGGAAACCTGACACGCTCTACAAGGTGATATTGCTTCGATCCGACCCGTCTGGATTGAAAGCGGTGATCTTCAACGAGACTTTGAGAATGGAGATGAATTTTAGCAGCATCCCCGGTAATGCCACTTGCCTTTACAACCCCAAAAGGACCGGGATTGGCGAGGGAGAATGGTTGTTTCGCTTCAGTCAGGACAACTCGGTGACCTCCGGCGACAAGGCAACCGATGACGATTGTGACGTGATTTTTCAAATCGGCAGGTAATGACATGATCGCGCCCGCCACCGTTGCTGGAGCGGTTGAGGGCGATGAAGTGATATTCCCAAATTCTTCTATCGCCGCCTCTGCATCCCGGCAGCGAGTCTAAACAGCCTGCGATGGCCAGTGATTTTCGGCGTTTCTGGCACGCCTTTCAGGGTGCGGTTCCAAGTGACCACCCAACCCGGGGTGGTCGTCGCTATCGCTACTCGACCCCGGCCTATTGGCTGTAATCCTTTCAGGATGTAGATCTGTGGCACACTGAAGCTCCAATCCCCAACGGCATTGCCGATGGGCGAAAGCACAAACAAACGCAAAACAAAAGCGCCCAGCCCGGAGCGAATCCAGACCAGTTGGTGGCAGGAGCGACGGCTGACCAGCAATGCCGAAGTGGCAAGTCACTTTTTCCGGCAGCCCCAGGTCGCCTGTGTGGTAGAGAAGTAGCGACGTGATCCTCCTGCTCCGGGACGAAACAACGTTCCTTTCCCACCATGAATGCCGATTCACTGAAACGCTGGGGCCTGCTGGCCACAGCACTGATCTCACTGTCAGGACCCGCCACCGCCCAGCCACCGGAAAAGACCACTCCTCCGAACGTGGTGGTGATCCTCTGTGATGACGTCGGCTGGGGAGATCTCGGCTGCTATGGCGCGACGAAGATCAAGACGCCGAACCTCGACGGCCTCGCGAAGGAAGGCATGCGCTTCACCGATGCCCACGCCTCCGCCGCCGTCTGCACGCCGACCCGCTACTCGCTTCTAACAGGTGAGTATTCCTGGCGAAAGGATTCCACCGGCCTCAACAAGGGTGTGGCGAATGGCGACTCACCGCTCCTCATTCCCGTCGGCAGCACCACGCTGCCAGGCCTCATGAAGAACGCCGGCTACCGCACTGGGGCGGTCGGGAAATGGCACCTCGGCTTCGGCACCAGCACACCGGATTACAACACGGACCTCTCACCCGGCCCGCTGGAGATCGGCTTCGATGAGTTCTTCGGATTTCCCGCCACCAACGACCGCATCCCCACCGTCTACGTCCGCGGCCATCGCGTCGTCGGACTCGATCCCGCCGATCCGATCAAATACACCTACGACGCCAAGGTCGCCGAAACCGGTGGCATGGTGAAATTCGCCGCAGGCCGCGGCCGCATCGGCTTCATGTCGGGCGGAAAGGCCGCCTTCTGGAAGGACGAGGACATCGCCGACACCTTCACCCGCGAAGCGGTAGGCTTCATCGAGCGGAACAAGGAAAAGCCCTTCTTCCTCTACTTCGCGCCGCACGACGTGCATCCGCCGACCATTCCTCACCCGCGCTTCGTCGGCACCACCGGTCTTGGTAACCGCGCCGACATGCTCAGCGAGCTCGACTGGTCGGTCGGGGAGATCCTGAAAACCCTCGACCGCCACAATCTCGCAAAAAACACGCTGGTCATCTTTTCCAGCGACAACGGGGCCAGCCCGATGAATGAGAACGGCCACCTGCCCAACGGCCCATGGCATGGAAAAAAATCCCAGCTCTGGGAAGGCGGCCATCGCGAACCGTTCATCGCCCGCTGGCCGGGAAAGATCGCCCCGGGCACCACCTCGGATGACCTCGTCTGCCTGGTCGATCTCCCTGCCACCGCGGCTGCCGTGGCTGGACAGAAGCTGGCCGAAGGAGCCGCGCCGGACAGCTTCAACCTGCTCCCCACCCTGCTCGGACAGCCGGGGGGGCCGAAACGCGACACCCTCGTCGTGATGAGCGGCAAGGGCGACCTCGCGATCCGCCAGGGATCGTGGAAATACATCCCGGACCTCGCTCTGGCGAACGGTTGGGATTCCGGCCCGGTCAAACCGAACGCCCCCGCCAGACCCGGGTTGTTTGATCTTTCCAAGGACAAGGGCGAAAGCCAGAACCTCTACAAGGATCGCCCCGAGATCGCCAAACGCATGGCCGGCCTTCTGGCAAACGCCCAATCCGCAAAATCCACCCGCCCACCCACCTCCAAATGAAACTCACCATCCCAACCCATTCCAAGACCCTGGGCATCGCGCTCGGCGGCTGCTTTCTGTTAGGCGGCCATGTCTCCGCCGAGGTCCGTCTGCCCTCGATGTTTTCCGATCACATGGTCCTGCAGCGCGAGGTCACCGTCCCCGTCTGGGGCTGGGCTGCGCCGGGTGAATCCGTCACCGTCAGCATCGACGGCCAGATGAAGTCCACCAAGGCCGACGCCGCCGGAAAATGGAGCGTGAAGCTCGACAAGCTCACCGCCAAGGACCCCACCACGATGACCGTGAAAGGCAGCAACACGCTGACCGTTTCCGACGTCCTCATCGGCGAGGTCTGGCTGGGCTCAGGACAGTCGAACATGCAGCTCAACGTGGGCGCCGTGAACAATGCCGCCGCCGAGATCGCGAAGGCGGATTTCCCGCAGATCCGGCTCTTCTCGGTCGAGCGCAAGACCTCCCCCACCCCGATGGACACCTGTGGAGGCAAGTGGGTGCTCTGCAGCCCGCAAACCGTCGGCCCCTTCTCCGCCGCCGCCTATTTCTTCGGACGTGACCTGCATCAGTCGCTGAAGGTTCCCGTCGGACTTTTCAACTCCTCCTGGGGCGGCACCCCGATCGAGGCATGGACCAGCATGGACGTCCAGAAGTCGAAGCCGGAGTTCGCCCCGATGTTCGAGGACTGGAAAAAGAAGGTCGCCGTCCCCTACGACGAGGCCACCGCCATGGCCCGCTACGAGAAGCAGATGGAGGTCTGGAAAAACGTTTCCGAAAAGCGCAAGGCCGAGGGCAAGCCCGCGGGGACGCAGCCGAAAAAGCCAATGGCCCCGCGCCTGATGCCGAGCCATCCCGCCAACCTCTACAACGGCATGATCGCCCCGCTGATCCCCTATGCCATGCGTGGTGCCATCTGGTATCAGGGCGAAAACAACGCCGGCAGCGCCAACCCGGCCCTCTACAACGTCCAGCTTCCACTCCTCATCAAGGACTGGCGTCAGCGCTGGGGACAGGACGATTTCCACTTCGCCTGGGTGCAGCTTCCCAACTTCAAGCCGCGCAACAACGATCCCGGCGCTCCGAGCACCTGGGCCATCGTCCGTGAGGCCATGCTCCGCACCCTTTCCGTGCCGAGCACCGGCATGGCCATCATCATCGACTCCGGTGAGGAGGCAAACATCCACCCGAAGAACAAGCAGGTCGTCGGCGCGCGTCTGGCGCTCTGGGCAAAGGCGAAGGTCTACGGCCAGAAGATCCCCTTCTCCGGCCCCCTTCCCGGCCCCCACACGATCAAGGGCGGCGAGGTCACCCTTTCCTTCACCAACGCCGACAACGGACTCGTTGCCAAAGGCGGTGAGCTGAAAGGCTTCGCCGTCGCCGGTTCCGACAAGAAGTGGGTCTGGGCAAAGGCCCGCATCGAAGGCGAAAAGGTCATCGTTTCCAGCCCGGAGGTTTCCGCCCCCGTCGCCGTGCGTTACGCGTTCGGCGACAACCCGGACTGCAACCTCACCAACGGCGCAGGCCTTCCCGCATCACCCTTCCGCACCGACACCTGGTAAGCGCCTCCGCCATGACACGCCTCGCCCAGTTCCTCCTCGCAGCGCTGCTGACCGCGCCATCCCTCCTGGCCGCGCCTCCGAACATCGTACTCATCTACGCCGATGACCTCGGCTACGGCGACCTCGGCTGCTACGGGTCAAAGGCGATCCAGACACCGAATGTCGATCGCCTTGCAAAGGAGGGCCTGCGCTTCAGCGATGCCTACGCCACCTCCGCCACCTGCACGCCCTCGCGCTACGCCCTTCTAACAGGCCAGTATCCTTGGAGGAAAAAGGGCACCGGAATTCTGGAGGGCGACGCCCCGCTCATCATTCCACCGGGCAGCGTCACGCTGCCCGGCCTCCTGCAACAGGCCGGCTACAAGACTGGCGTCGTCGGCAAGTGGCACCTCGGGCTCGGCTCTCCCGCCGCCCCTGCGGACTGGAACGGACTGATCACCCCCAGCCCGCGCGAGATCGGCTTCACCTTCCATCACATCATGGCCGCCACCGGCGACCGCGTGCCCTCGGTGTTTGTGGAAAATGGCCGCGTCGCCAACCTCGATCCCGCTGATCCCATCCGCGTCAGTTACGGGGAAAAAATCGGCAACGAACCCACTGGCCGGGACCATCCGGAACTGCTCAAGGTCAAGGCCGATCCCCAGCACAGCGACACCATCGTCAACGGCATCAGCCGCATCGGCTTCATGACCGGCGGCACTGCCGCGCGCTGGAAGGATGAGGAGCTCGGCGATCATTTCACCGCCAAGGCCGTGGAGTTCATCGAGTCGAACAAGGACGCTCCGTTCTTCCTCTTCTTCGCCCTTCACGAGCCCCACGTGCCACGCGTGCCCGCTCCGAGGTTTATTGGAAAGACCGACCTCGGCCCGCGTGGGGATGTCATCGCACAGCTCGATGACCACGTCGGGAAAATCCTCGCCACGCTGGAACGACTCCATCTGAGGGAAAACACCCTCATCGTCCTCAGCAGCGACAACGGGCCGGTCCTCAACGACGGCTACATGGATGACGCCGATGAGAAGAACGGCAGCCACACCCCTGCGGGCCCGCTCAGCGGCGGCAAATATTCCAAGCTCGAAGGCGGCACCCGCGTCCCCTTCATCACCTGCTGGCCCGGCAGGATCCAGCCGGGTGTCTCCGCCGCCCTCACCTCGCAGATCGACCTACTGGCCTCCTTCGCCGCGCTGGCCGGGGCGACAAGGCCCGCCGACGCCGCGACCGACAGCCACAACGCCCTCGATGTTCTGTTAGGCAAGTCCACCACCGGACGTGACAGGATCGTCGAGCAAGGCATCAATGGCCTGTCCCTTCGCCAGGGAAACTGGAAGTTCATCCCAGCCGGCAAGGGACCCAACCAGATCAAGACCATGCGCACCGGCAACGGACCGCAGCCCCAGCTCTACGACCTGTCAAAGGACCCCGGCGAAAACAAGGACCTCGCCAAGGAACAGCCAGAGAAGCTCAAGGAGCTCACCGCTATTTTTGAGACGCTGAAGGCACCGTAGTCACGAACCCGAGCGCCGTGACCGCTGGCGGGCGATTGAGCGCGGGCAACCCGCTACCGGGAGCGCCCTTCCGATCAGGGTTGAGGTTTCTGATTGCCCTCCGGCTTCGACTCGGTCCGGGTGGCGGGTTTCCCCGTCGCGGCTTGTCCGGCTTTGGCTTGAAGCTGTTCGAGGTCGCGGCAAAAAGCGGCATAGTTGTCTGGGAAACTATTGTTGTTGGGGAAGAAATATCGCCGCTTGAGCCAGAATCCATAGCGTTCGTCATCACCTGCACCGTCGGCTGATAGCTCCTGGGAACCAAAAACCTGCCTGCATTGATTCCACTCGTTGACCGCTGCCAAGGCAAAGAGTTGAGGAAGCCCCCACGTCCCGTGTTCCTTCATCGACTTCCGCAAGCTGCCCAACAGGGCGTCCAAAGATTTTTGGTTGCCGTTC
>JANOBS010000346.1:0-1167 GCA_031411755.1 Luteolibacter sp.
GAGCTGACCGAAGCGGATCGCGCCGAACGCTGGCGGCATCTCACGGATCTTTATCTCGTGCAGCAGCTCCATTGCTACCCCGGCGACTACATCGAGTCCCCCACCCCGGAGCGGATCCTGGAAACCGTGGAGCGCTATGAGGAGGACCTCACCGATGTTTCCCGTGCGCATCCGCCGCTGCATGTCGTCCTCACCGTCGGCGATGCCATCGAGGTTTCCGCCGAACGCGATCGATCCTCCGACGGCGATCCGATCACGCGACAGCTCCGCGAGCGCATGGAAGCGATGCTGGAGGAAACCAATTCCTATCGCCGCAAGCCCCCGACCGGAGCCGATTTCTCATGAACCTCCTCGCCCTCACCTGGCAAAGCGGCGGCCTGCGGGTCGGTGTGATCGCCATCGCCCTCGTCATCTGGTTCTGGACCCAGAAACTGATCGCCGGAAAGGGTCCGGCCGGGGATGGCATCGGCGACAGCGCCCACGTCCTCAGCGCCCGGCTTCACGGCTGGTTCATCGCGAACCCGAAGGCAGCGGATCGTTCGCTGATCCTCAGTTCGTTGTTCATCGATGTGTTCGGGCTGTTCCTGATCGGCGCGGCGATCTTCGGTCCGACCTTCGCGCCCTTTCTCGGCATCCTGATCGTCTTCAGCCTGCGGCAGATCTGCCAGGCCTTCTGCACGCTGCCACCGCCGCCGGGCATCATCTGGCGTGATCCCGGATTCCCCACGCTGCTGGTGACCTACGGCGTCAGCAACGACTTCTTCTTTTCCGGCCACACCGCGCTGGTCGTGCTCGGGGCGATCGAGATCTGCCACGTCGCGCCGTGGTGGGTGGGCCTGCTGGCCATCCTGATCGCCGTGGGCGAGGCCCTCCTGGTGCTGGTGCTGCGCGCCCACTACACCCTCGACGTCGTCGCCGGAGCCTTCGCCGCCTGGTTCGCGGCGGACATGGCGAGCAGGTTGGCACCGTTGGTGGATGCGTGGTTGAAATAGGGTAGAGGCGAGATTGTCCGTTGACACCATAACGCCTCGCGTTACTATTACCAACAAGGCCAATGATCCGTTCCTTCGCTTCAAAGGAGACCGAGTTCTTTTTCGAACAGAGGAAAATCCGGACCATTCCACCTGACATCCAACGTGTTGCCCTAAGGAAGCTCGCCCAGTTGCA
>JANOBS010000347.1:0-1564 GCA_031411755.1 Luteolibacter sp.
GATTCTGAGGTCTCCGGGGCGGAAACCAGCGTCCGCAGCAGCTCCAAGGCTGTTTCCCGGTCGTGCAGTCGGCCTTCCAATTGCTCGGTCTGGATCGCCTCCAGCAGTTCCTTGAAACGCGGCCCGGGTGTCAGTCCGAGCGCGATCAGGTCCTTTCCGCTGACGAACGCAGGCGGGATCAGCGGCTCGTTCGCGAACTCCACGCGCTTTTCGATCAGGAACTCGTAGTTGTCGGTGAAACCATTCGACGACCCGCAATCGACCCGGTGCAGCTCCATTTCCTGCTCGAAGGTCGGCTCGGCCATGAAGCGCTTCAGTTTCGCGACGCGCATCTTCTGCACGTTCATGAACTGCATGTGCCGCGCCACCATCGGCACGACGGCGGCGATGACGTCGTTCGGATATTTCAGGCGGCGCAGGATTTCCTCGGCCATGACCGCACCCATGGCATCGTGGCCGTTGAAACGGATGCGGTTCGCGGCCTCGTCGAAGGTGAAGGTCGGGGGCTTGGCGATGTCGTGCAGCAGCACCGCCAGGCAAAGCTCCAGCGAGGCCTCCGGGCCGAGCATCTCCAGCATGATCCGGGTATGGGTAAAAACGTCGCCCTCGGGGTGCCATTCGGGCGGTTGCTCGCAGCCGATCATCGGCAGGACCTCGGGGATGATTTCCCGGATCAAGCCGGACTGCACCAGCAGATCGAGTCCGCGGGATCGATCCGGCGCGGTGATGAGTTTTGAGAACTCATCGCGGATCCGCTCCGGGGAAATTTTCGCCAGATCGTGCGCATGCTGCTGGATCGCCGACCACGTGAATGGCTCGATCTCGAAGCCGAGCACGGTCGCGAAACGCACCGCCCGCAGCAGCCGCAGTGCATCCTCACGGAACCTCGCCACTGGATCGCCGATCGCCCGCAGCGTCTTCGTTTCCACATCTGCCAGGCCACCGACGTGGTCGATGACCTCGCCAGTGAAGGGATTCTCGAACAGCCCATTGACCGTGAAATCCCGCCGCTGGGCGTCTTCCGGCGGCGTGGAAAACTCGACCGATTCCGGACGTCGTCCATCTTTATAGCTGCCGTCGGTCCGGAAGGTGGCGACCTCGATGTGGGTGCCTCTCTGTTTCACGATGACCACGCCGAAGTGCGCGCCGACCTCGTTTGACCCCGGAAACAACTTCAAGACCTGCGCCGGCGTGGCGGAAGTCGCGACATCGTAGTCTTTCGGATCGCGGCCCAGCAGCTTGTCGCGCACGCAGCCACCGGCCAACAGGGCCTCATGACCGGCATCGGTCAGGCGACGGGAGACTTCAACAGCAGCGGAGCGGGGCACCAGCGCAGAAGAAAGTTCCAAGGGCCAAGTGCCAAGTTCCAACGGAAGAAAATGAGCCGAAGCCTCCGGAGGGTTCCTCTTCGTTGGAACTTGCCAGTTGGAACTTGGAACTTTCTCCTCCGAGCATGATTCGGATTCGTGGGGCCCGGCAGCACAACCTGCGGAATGTGGACGTAGACATTCCCCGGGGGAAACTCGTGGTCATCACCGGGCCCAGCGGATCGGGAAAATCGTCG